>SVCL01000055.1 GCA_015058405.1 Clostridium sp. | reverse complement strand
TGCTCATATATCCATATAACATGAGTTTTAGTAACTTTCGTGGCGAAGCTTGATTTTCCTTAACTTTGGAATAATTGTATAATTCTTATGTAAAATATTTGTTTTGTTCATGTAAATATTTTACTACAAATCCTAACTTCTTTGAGGTTAGGATTTAATTTTTTTCATAGAAAAAGGGCGTCACACTATTTTTTAGTGCGACAGCCCCTTTAACACATTTATTTTTATAAATTAAATAATATTAATTTTTTTACATACTTCTATTGTTTCATTAGCCTTTTTACTTACGTCATCAAATACTTCATCTAAATTATCTACTATATTAGTTTGTTTTCCTACTATATCCTTTGAAGTATCAACATGTTCCTTTACTTCATTTAGTGATTTCACTATTTGATTTAAGCTATCGCTTATCTTATCTGAAGCTTCTGCACTAAGTCTTGAGAATTTACGCATTTCATCAGAAACTACTGCAAATCCTTTTCCAGCCTCACCAGCTCTTGCTGATTCAATTGATGCATTTAACGCAAGTATATTAGATTGCTTTGCATTTTGTTGAATAGCTTTAACTATTTCTATTGCTTCATCTAATTTTAAAACTACTGAATCAGTAACATCTTTAATTTCACTCATATTACTTGAAAGTGTTTTGCTGCTTTCACGTATATTATCTATAGATTTATCTGTTTCTTCTATAGACTTAGTAAGTGAATTTGCATTATTTACGATTCTCTCTCTATTTTCTGTATAATATGACTTAGTTATAACTCCTACAACTTGTCCTTTATCAAATATAGGTATTATTAACCCTTCAAAAGCAGTTCCAAATACCTCCTTAGGTATCTTATTCATCCCTGGCTTTCCTGTTCTAATAACTTCCCTAATTTTACTGCCTTCACTATTATCTTGATAACCAACTGGGAAATTTAACTTACTATTTTTTATTGGATCATATGCTACTACAGTGGCATCTGTATCCCATACAGCTATAGCTGTATCTACTCCTATAATCTTTTTAATTACAGGTACAGCATTTACTATTTCTTGTAATTTCTCATTCATCTTTTGTAAACCCCTTTTACTTTATATAATGTAACCATTATAGTTTAACACAAATTTAAATGCAATAAAACTTTTTATTTAATTTAATTTGTTTTTATATCATTTTTACTATCTATTTACACAAATATGAAATATAAATTCCGAACAAAACACATTTTATTTATAAAAATCAGGCATAAACAAGATTCAACAGACTAAATATGTCTTCAATACAAATTGTCCCTTTCAAAATATAACGCTTACTGATTTAAGAGCTAAAAAATGTCAACATTTTTATTTTTTTACTTTTTTGCTTTTTTAGTTTATAATTTAATTTACATATATTTACTTGAATTGAATTATAAAGGAGGATTTTATATGAAAAAGAAAGCTTTAAGCTTAATATTTACAGCATTAATATTTACTGGTGCTGAATGTTTAACAATTTCAACTCCACAAATGACAACAATTGTTTCCGCTGCTACAAATGTCCAAACTTTGAATGCAACAGGTACCGTAAAAACAAACTCTGGTAACTTAAACGTTAGAAAGGATGCCTCTACCAGTTCTTCTATTATAGGTAAGCTACCTAACGGTTCTACTGTTAAAATAACTGGTAAAACAAATGATGGTAAATGGTATAGAATAAATTACAACTCTACTACTGGATATGTAAGTTCAGATTATGTTGTAGTAAACTCTGGCTCTGATACAACTTCTTCTCAAATCAGAAATCAAATAATATCAAGAGCTCAAGCCATGGTAAATATGACTTGGTCAACTCCAAAGCAATTTAGTGGATGGAGAGGTAAAAAAGTTTTTAATACTAATACAACTTATAAAGGAATGCCTTATTCTCAAACCCCAAACCAAATGACAAGCCCTTCTGACTTTACAAATAGCATAAGAAATTACTCAGGCTCCTTAACACTTACTTCACCTCAAACTCAACCTCGTTTTGGTAATGATTGTAGCGGATTTGTAAGTGCTTCTTGGGGCATTAGCAGGCACACTACTAGAAATCTACCAGATGTATCTAAAGAAATAAGTTATGATAACCTACAACCTGGTGATATTCTTAATGTTGCTGGAAGTCATACTTTTATATTTAAAGATTGGACAAGCTCTAGTAAAACTGAAATGGTAGTATTAGAACAAACTCCACCTCAAGCTATTGAAAACATAAAATCTGTTTCTAAATGTAAGGCTGATGGATACAAAGCTAGAAGATGGAATAACTTATGCTAATTATAAAAATTTTATAGTCATAGGCTGTATCAAAAATGTTTTTTAGCAATTTTGATACAGCCTATTTTAAACAATAAAAACATTTTATTTCAAGTTATAATATTACTTTTATTCGAAAATTAATACATTTTTGTTGAATTTTATCGTATTCTCCATTATAATACATTTATAGAAAATTAATATTATTTTGATGATTTAAGGGGGGAATTTATTATGAAAAAAAGAATTTTAAGCCTAATGCTTTCTGCATTAGTACTTACAGGGGTTGGTGGAGTTACTATTTCACTTCCTCAATTAACTACAACAGTTGCTGCAGCAACAAATGTACAACCTTTTAGCAAAACTGGAACAGTAACAACATCTTCTGGAAACTTAAATGTTAGAAAAGATGCTACAACTAGTTCTAAAATTATAGGTAAATTACCTAATGGTTCTTCTGTTACTATTACAGGAAAAACATCAGATGGTAAATGGTACAGAATAAAATATAATTCTACTGTTGGATATGTAAGTGCAGCTTATGTAACTTTAAACTCTACACCAAGTCCAATTTCTCAAACTAGACAAGCAATCATAAAAAGAGCTCAAGATATGGTTGATATGACTTGGAAAACACCAAAGGAATTTACTGGATGGAAACGACAAAAAGTATTTAAGACTAACACAACTTATACAGGAATGCCTTATTCACAAACACCTAACCAAATGACAAGCCCTACAAACTTTACAAATAGTATACAAAATTATTCAGGATCTTTAACACTTACTTCACCTCAAACTCAACCTCGTTTTGGTAATGATTGTAGTGGATTTGTAAGTGCTGCTTGGGGAATTAGTAGACATACTACTAGTACTTTACCTAATGTATCTACAGAAATAAGTTATTCAAACTTACAACCTGGTGATATTCTTAACCTTGCTGGAAGCCATACATTTATGTTCAAAGGTTGGTCAAACGCTAGCAAAACTGAAATGGTAGTATTAGAACAAACTCCACCAAGTGCAGTTCAAACTATCAAATCTGTTGCTAAATGTAAGACAAATGGTTACAAAGCTAGAAGATTAAATGGTCTTAAATAATATTATAAACTTTACAATATTATAGAAGACATTATATAAAAATAAATACTTAACTATTAAAGTGTTATGATATCAAAAAAGATAAAATAATTAGACTATAGGTCATCATTATTTTATCTTTTTTATTATAAATATTGTTTTATGTATTTAAAAAATTATAAATGACTGATCTACTATTTTTTCTGTGCACCATAAATACTCTTATTTCCATTGAATATATAAGCTAGAGCACAGCAAATAACAAAGTAAGGCATATACTCAAAACCAAATACCTCTGCACCAATAAAAATAGGTGCTAAAAGCGTGTTTGTAGCACTTCCAAAAACGCTTGCATATCCAAGAGCTGCAATTAATTCTATAGGCATATTTAAATTTGTTGCTAACACTACACCTAATGCAGCCCCAATAGAGAATAAAGGTGTAACCTCTCCCCCTTGAAATCCAGCTGCTAAAGTAAACACTGTTAAGATTAACTTAAAAGCCCAATCATATAAATATATCTCATTGCCACTAAAACTCATAGAAATAAGATTAGTTCCAAGACCTGAATATCTTCCTTTATGTAATAATAATAAAATCACACTCAAAGCTATCCCCATAATAAATATTCTCTTCATAGGACTCTTTATCTTATCTGCAAAAAATAACTTTGCTTTACCTAAAAACAAAGCAAATAAACTTCCTACTAATCCAAAAATAATCCCTATAATAACTAACTTAACTATAAATTCGGCATTTAAATCCACCTTAGTATTTAATATCACAGAAAACTTTTCAAGTCCTAAAGTATGAGAAGTAACGCTTGCTATAAAAGCTGCTATTATAGATGAAAGTAAGGCCTTATATTCAAGTTGTCCTACCACAAGAACCTCTAATGCAAAAAATATTGCTGCTATGGGTGTTTGGAATAACC
Organism: Clostridium sp.; assembly: GCA_015058405.1. Lineage (GTDB taxonomy): Bacteria > Bacillota > Clostridia > Clostridiales > Clostridiaceae > Clostridium. Next base: position 12,932 of record SVCL01000055.1, on the reverse strand, counting down.
CCGAAAAACCTGCTGCCATACCAGTTATTATAAACAACTTTCTATCTATACCAATTTTTCTACCAATAACATTTCCTATAGTACCACCTATTTGGACAGCCACTCCTTCTCTACCAGCACTTCCTCCAAAAAGATGGGTAACCCATGTTGTAATCATTACTAAAGGTACTAACCTTTTAGGGATTTCTTCTTTTTCTCCATGAGCCTTATTAAAAACTAAAGACATTCCCTTAATACTATTTTTCCCATACCTAGTATATAAAAATACTATTAGTAATCCAGCTAAAGATAAAAAAGGTAAAAGATAAAATTCCCTTCCTTCTCTAAATTCAGTAATTGCAATTAATACTCTACCAAAAACAGTATCTATAATACCTACAATTACCCCTAAAAATATAGCTGCTACTGATAATATAAACATCTCCTTATATTCATCATGCAATTTATTCATATTTACCTCCTTTTAATACTACATTTTCATTTTTAACGTCTCGCCTTCTTGGATACCTCTAGATGCTGTAATTGTAATAATTCCCATTTTTTAAATTTTACTTTCCCAAACGTTAAAAAAGCCGATAATTTCTGCAATAACAATCACAGAAGTCATCAGCATAGTAGCGTTTTAGATTTTACCCAAGGGAGAACTTCATTCCCACGTAATAAATTATCACTAAAACTTATATTAGTCAAGTTTTTACTATTCTTCAACCCCATCTCTAAGAATCTTTATCTGATGAAGATGATTTAATATATTATTATAGTAATCAGCTTTATTTTGAACTTCTAAAATTAATTCTTTTAGTTCATCATCATCACCACTTGACTTTTGTGCTATATTACTTAAGTTTTCTTCTATAGCCTCCATATTCTTTTTGTTTTCTTCCTGAGCTTTTTTTACTTTCTCCATACTTCCAGTAATCCCTTTGCCAGTTGATACTACACATTGAAGCTTATCTTTTGTATTATTTAATTCATCTATACTTGATTTTACATAATTTGCTCCACTTACAGACTTTTCATTTAAAGATTGTATTATCTTAGTCATATTATCTGTAGTATCTATTATATCCTTTATACTTTCCTGGGTATTTTCAGATAATTTCTTTATTTCATTAGCTACCACTGCAAATCCCTTACCTGACTCCCCAGCTCTGGCTGCCTCTATTGCTGCATTTAGAGATAACATATTAGTCTGATTTGCTATTGATGTAATAAGATTAGCCACTTTACTTATTTTTTCATATTCTATTTCTAAATTAGCAAAAGAAGTTACAATGCCTGAAAAGACATCATATACATCATTCATGTGAGTAGATAAATCACTTATATTAATCCCAAGCCCACTTAATTCATCTGATGTTTCTTGAATGCTATTAAAAACTCTTAATACAAGATTCTTCATACTTTCAGTACTATCTGCCAAAGAAGCTATATATGATTCTGTATCTTTAATTTGGGTAGTAGTATATCTAGTACCATCTAAAAGATCCTTTAAGCCATAAGTAATATTTCCCTCTACTTTTAATAATTCATTTAAATTATGATCCATTTGATCTATTAGTGTTGACACCTCTTTATTACATGCGGGCTCATTTAATTTTTCTTCTATTTCTTTACTATCTGATAATTCTTCTAATAATATTGCTGATTTTCTTATACCTCTTAATTTTTCAAACATGACCTTTCCCCCTAAAAACTTATTCTACTAACAGAAGCACCATAGTTTGATTAAAATGTCGCTTATAAAATTGTTCTCCATAACATATAAATCCTGTTATATTTTTACTTAAACTTAAAATATGCTTGTCTACTTCATTCCATAAACCTTCTTTTTCAAATTTAAGATTTCTAAGTACACAATTTAAAGCTAAAACAAAACCCGGCTTAAATTCTGCCCTTTTTATAGTATTATTCAACGCATCTTCAACATCCATAGGCTTTAATACCTCTACAAAAGTATTAGGCATAACTTGACAATAAAATGATATAGACTTATCGCTATTAACCTTCATTGGAGAAGCTATATCTATAAATCTTTCAGATATTTTTCCTAAAGGGTTATTCATAAAGTAATCTTCTAAAGATTCTTCTGGAATATTCAAGGCTCGCGAATATTCTGTACTTGCAGGTTTATTATTAAATGTTTTTACTATTCTTTTAATTGGATCTGCATCTGTAACCAATAACTTTTTACCTAAAGGTTCGTAAATATTTTCTTTAAGTATTTGTGTTTTTCTTTTTGAATTAAAAAATAAAGCTATACTATGAATACTCTTATTACCTTTATAGATAGGTGTTTCTTTAAACCTCAGATAATCACCAGCACTACCACCTATAACTTTAAATTTATTATCTATAAAAAATAAAGATGTCATTATACATTCTTCCATTCCAGATAAGCCATCACACAAAAGTAAGCAGAAAGCGTTTTCATTATCCTTCACTTTATTATAAGCACTTTCCAAATCACCTAAACTTTTTATAGGTGGGTATTTTATTTCTATTGCAGTACATTCTAACAATTCATATTTAAATCCCGTTATTACATTAGTTTCATACCCTTTACTTGTATATTCTCCTGAAGTCGAGCATAATATAACATTATCTGACACTTTGTCTTTTAATAGTTCAATTTTTTCTGGACTACAAAAAATAACATAACCATAATCGTTACTTATGTAGTCTATAACCTCTTCTACGGTTTGAAAAGTAAAAGCCTCCATATACCATCTTCCCCTTCTTTGTTAATTTTTTCAACAGCATAACTTACTTATATTATATCACCTTCTGTATTTTAATTCCATATAATACATATTTTTATTTTTGTATCTTAATGCGAAAAAAAGTAAAATACTATACATTGAAAGATTATTTTAGGAGTGAAGGAATTGTGTTAGAATAAATTTTGAAGAAATTTTTACCCACACTGATTAACATCTTAAAAATTATGGGTATAATAGTAATTTTAATTGGTTCTGTAAAAGCTTTTTACCATTTCATTATAGGAATGTTTTCAAAATCAGATTATCCTATAAAATTCAAGTTTGCTAACACTCTAGCAACCGGACTTGAATTTAAATTAGCTGGTGAAATTCTAAAAACTGTACTAGTTAAAAACTTAGATGAAATTATAATTATTGCGGCTGTAAGTTTACTACGTGGCTTTATGTCTTTAATATTTTATTTTGAAATGAAAAATGAAGAGGATAAAAAATAAAAAAATATTTATTTTTTTGTTGATTTATGTATCTTTCTATGTTATCCTAAATGGGCAGTTGGTACAATAGTGCTGATTTAGGGAGCTTGATTTGTCTTTCGCCGGATGTCAAGCTCCCTTACTTTTTGTTTTTAATATAAGTCAAGCCTTATTGTTCATAAAGATCTGACGCTAAAGTTTTAAGATTCTTATAATCTAAAATTTTATAATAGTCATCAACTTTTATTATCAATTCTCTTTCTATTAAAGATTTTATAGTTCTTAATAAATGCCTATAACTACATCCTAAAAGCTCAGCTAAATTAGTTAAATTTTCTTTAAATATAAATTCTTTATTTCTCTTCTCAGAAGTAACTATTATATAACTAGCCAACCTCTCCTCTAATGGATAAAGTATATTTATAGACCCATTTTTTGATGTATGTTTTAGTTTCTGTGCTAAGGACTCACATGTATATTTTAAATACTTTACATCATTTAATAATATTTTCCTAACTTTTTCATACTCTAAAGTTATAAGATAGGAATCTTCAACAGCTGTAACATTTGCATCCGCATCTTCATAATTAAATATTTCTACATCTCCTAAGGGCATAAAAGGATAATAAAACATTATTAGCAATGATTTACCATTTTCCAATGTTCTATAAACTTTTAATTTACCTTTAACAAAAAAATATATTTTATCTATTTTTTCATTTTGAAAACAAATATGTTCACCCTTACTATATAAATGCAGCTCCATAAACTCACTCATATCTTCAGTAAAAATATCTTTTATATTGTATTTTTCCATATAAATCTTTTTAAGTTTTTCATTTTTTACTTTAATCATTATATTTCCCCTAAACCCCTAAACTTTATTTCACTATGACATATGTCATTCTACTAGTCAATTATTTTATGCTAAATTATTTATAGAAATGTAGGAGGATTTATTTATGTTTAATTTATTATCAGTATTTATAGGTATTCTTATAGGTATAATGACCAGTTTCAATGGTATATTATCTACCTATATTGGAAATTACACTTCTACCGTTATAATTCACTTTGTAGGACTTTTAGGTGTAATTGTAATATTAATTTTAACAAAATCAAAACTAACCTTTGATAAAAGTTTGCCATTAACTTTGTATAGTGCAGGGGCTGTAGGTGTATTTACCGTTTTATTTTGCAACTTTTCTTTTCCAGTAGTTGGAGCTGCTCTAGTTACCGCTTTAGGTTTATTAGGCCAAACTCTATCTTCAATAATTATAGATCACTATGGTTTGCTTGGAGTAAATATATCAAAATTCAATTCAAAAAAGTTAATTGGTCTTACTATTATTCTATTAGGGTTATTTATTATGACTGTATATTAAGGAGGATTTTATTATGATATATATTTTAATTGCAATATTATCAGGAGTAACAATAGTAGTTTCTAGAGTCATAAATGCAAATCTTGCTGAAAAAATAGGCCTTTTTCAAAGCACCTTTTATAATTTTTTAACCGGTTTAATTTTATCTACGTTATTATTACTTTTTACAAAAGAAAACTTTAGCTTTGATATTATAACTAATTCTTATGTACCTATATATTCATACTTAGGTGGATTAATAGGAATTTTCTCAATTAGCCTTTCAAATTATGTGGCTCCAAAAATATCAGCATTTTATATGACTTTATTAATATTTATTGGACAAATTGGTATTGGAATTTTTATTGATTACATAGTATCAAATGAAATTTCTATCGGTAAGATAGTAGGTGGAATTTTAGTTACTATCGGACTCTCTTATAACCTATTTTTAGATAAAAAATCTATTGAATCAAAATTAGAAATATAAAATATGGGTCTGAGTATAATTTAAAATTATTAATTTCTAATTATACTCAGACCCATATTTTTATTATATGTATCATTTTTAATTCCTATCTCATAATATAGATTATATCAGCAATATAATAGGAAAGTTTTATGGAGGATTTTGATTTCTTTAACGCAGATACTCTTAATTCGTTAAATACTTCAACTACATCTTTTAACAACCTTGTTAACTTTGACGATGTCCTTTACTTACAAAATGCAAATAATGCTAATAACTTAAACACTTTAGGACTTTTTAGTAATATCCTTTGTCAGACTCAAGGTTTGCTAGTATTACTTATAATCCTTTATTGGTGGAATACTCAATATTATAGTAATTACCTAATGTATTCAAATAATAACCTTATGTCATCAAATGCATGTACTCTTTGCCAGTTGTTATGTTGTTGCACTAATAAAAATAACAATAACAAATAAAGTAATAATATGATACACATATTTCTATTAAAAAATACTGGCTTACATGTTGTTATAAAAAACAGAATACAAAATGTACTAAATAAAAGACACAAAACTTTTACAATACAGTTTTAGTGTCTTTTTCTTTTTTCATGTAATAAAATTATACTAAAAAGAACAAGAAATAAAAAATAACTACAGATATTTCTCACCTTGTTCTTTAAAAGTTATTTTAAGCTTTTATTTCTGTTCCTTTATTCATATCTATATCACCTTTCACTTTATGTGACTTAAATATAAATAAAATAAATACTAAGATAGAACATACTATACCAATAATATTAGAAATAGTAGAATCTATTTTCAAGCCTTCTGGAGCCTGTAATATATACGCTACTACTATATAGCTCATAAATGTTGCTGGAATAGTAGTAATCCAATGTATTCTGTTATTCTTTAGTAAATAAACAGAACCTGTCCAAAGAAATATTGTAGCTAATGTCTGATTAGACCATGCAAAGTATCTCCAAATTATATTAAAATCTATTTGAGTTAATACAATACACACTATAAATAAAGGTATTGCAATAATAAATCTACTTTTCAATTTATCTTGTTTATAATTCAAAGCATCTGCTATAGTAAGTCTTGCACTTCTAAAAGCTGTATCACCACTTGTAATAGGGCAAGCAACAACACCAAGAACTGCAAGAATTGATCCAACTGTACCAAGTAATCCTTTAGATATTGTATTAACCACACCTGATGCTCCTCCAACTTCTGACATACACTTATTTATTGATAATGTATCACCAAAAAAAGCAATTGTTACCGCGCACCATATTAGCGCCACTATCCCTTCTACTATCATAGCTCCAAAAAATACCCTCTTAGTTTCATTAGAATGATTTACACAACGAGCCATCATTGGAGATTGTGTTGCATGGAATCCACTTAAAGCTCCACAAGCTATAGTAGTAAATAAAAATGGAAATACTGCAAGTCCACTTGGATGTAAATTAGATAAAGTCAATTCCATCATATGTGTAGTCCCATTAAATTGACCTATAATCATTGCCCCACACAAACCTACTGCCATAATAAGTAATGCTGCACCAAATACAGGATAAATTTTTCCTATTACTTTATCTATAGGAAGTATAGTTGCAACAATATAATATATAATTATGATAATTGTCCATACAGTCAATGAAATACCAGTCATATTGGATAATAAACTAGCTGGTGAACTAACAAAAACTGTTCCTACTAATACTAAAAGAATTACAGAAAATCCTCTCATAACTTTCTTCATATTATTACCCAAATAAATTCCAACAATCTCCGATACTGATATTCCATCATGTTTCATAGAAATAATACCAGATAAAAAATCATGAGTTGCACCAGCAAAAACACAACCAAATGTTATCCATAAAAATGCTGCCGGTCCAAATAATGCACCAGATATAGCACCAAATATTGGTCCTGTTCCTGCTATATTTAAGAATTGAATTAAAAATACTTTATACCAAGGCATTGGAACGTAATCAATACCATCTTCCAACTTTACTGCCGGTGTTTTTTCTTCACAATAATTAACTATCTTTTCAATAAAATTACCATAAATAAAGTAACCTGCTATTAAAAAAACTAGACAAAATAAAAATGTAATCATAAGTCCATCCCTTTCTTTAATGTAAATGTTTAAATATTAAATCATTTACTTAATTATATCCTTATGATTCTTTTTTTTCAATATTTTCACATCGGTTTTTTATGCAACCTTATCTATTTCATATTTTATTGAATTTATCTTTTCTTTTATAATATTTTCTACTGCTAACGCAGTTGAATCCAATACTATTATTTCATATTCTATTTTATCTAAGTTAAATCTATCTTGATCTAATTCTTCTAAATTTTTTAACATATTATTAACTTCTTTAGTAACTCTATTTTCTATAGGTGATTCTTTCCACCCTAAAACCTTTATTCCACGCTTCCCCATTTGATAATCATAATATAAAATGTTCTTCTTACTTGAATTAAAGATTTCATCTACTATACTATCAATTATCATTGACTTATCACCTTGAATATTTTCTTCAATTGATGAAACCTTTATATTATTCATAACTTTTAGAACTGAATATTCAATAGTTCTTGTCACTATTTCTTCTAAAAATTCTGATGTTAGTACCTTAGATACTATACCGTTTGCAATTATCTTGTCTAAAGATACATCATTTCTATAAGATTTGAATATTTCTTCTATCTGTAACTCTGTTAAAATTTCTATATCATCTTTTTTCAAATGCTTATTTATACTTTCAATTACCCTATTAGTTACTTCTATATTTATATTATTAAGTATTTTTCCTATTCCTAAATACTCAAAGTCCAATTTATCAACTTTATCAGCAATGTTATCTCGCAAATTTTCTTCCGATACTACTTCTTCTGCAGCAAAAACCCACGATGGTATCATTGTAATTAATAAAGTAGTTGCAATTTCACTTGTTAATATACGTCTTTTAAATTTTGATATCATCATAAATTAGTACATAAGAATATAATTTTTAATATATTATATTCTAACTCCTTTCCCACAATTTTTAGCTTAGTAATATAATATCATAAAAATATTCCTTTTTTTCTTTCATACTAGTATTATTGTTATTTTTGTAAAAATATTTAAAAAAGCATACATTTCTTTGTGCACTTAGTAGTATAAATTATTTTTATTAATGTTCGCTAAGCCCAGTATTTCTCTTATTTATGCCATTGAATTCATATAATAAATTTATGCTGCCAAGCACACTTTTTACCATTATATTAAATTATACTAGTTACATTTCTTTTGTACCATTAAATTATTTCATCTAATACAAATCTATTATTGTCGACCGTCATCTTCCAATATTCTACAAATTTTGTCTTTTTATTTGTTTTCCCTTTCTTTATAATTTTTGTATTATATACTTGCCAATAATCAATCATACTTCCTTTTATTTTTACCACTATAAAAGGATTCATAATATCTGTACACACTGAATCCAACTTAACATCTAATAACTTAATATCCTCTAAAATGTTAACCTCATCTTCTCTTATCATCTCATTAACTCTCTCTGTGTACTCATTATATAAGCGAAGACTCATTTGTTCCCTACTAAAAGTCATATCTCTATTAGACCAAGCAGTTTGCACCGAAAAATACACTTCTTCTACTCTATCTTTTAGTTGTCCTAAAGTTAATAAATTTCCTTGAAGTAATATGGTCTCTATTGACTTATCATCTAATCTTTTTATTGGAAGTGCTTCTTTGAACTTTTTTCTCCTTCTAGAATAACTTCTTAACATGCAAATTATAATCACAACAAATATAATTAGTAAAATCATTAGTATAATTTTTTTTACTATACTAAAAACAGAGCCTCCAGTTCCTCTTCTAGTATTATTACCATAAAAAAAAGTACGATTTCTATTATTTCTAAAAATTCCTCCACCATTACTGTTACTTTTAATACTACTATGACTACTATGGCTGCTGTGTCCCCCTCTACCTCCTGCTCTAGCCTCAGCTATCAAGGCTGATTGCATAACAACTATGAAAACAATAGCCATTACAGCAATTATTCTTTTTGTTAATCTCTTTAATTTCATCTTTATCCCCCTATTGTTTAGTAAACTATATAATTATAGCATTTTATTAAAAATTTTTCCAAATTTTTTTTTGTAAATATTATGTTTTCTTTTTTAAATTTTCACTTCTATAAAAACATAAAAAGGTGTACTTATAACATTCTTCATAAATATCTCTTCCTAAAAATAAAACCCTAGACTAGATAACTTTATATCTCATTATTAAATAAATAACTTGTATAAGGTAATCTTCGTCTAAGGTTTATATATCACTAAGTTAAAAGGCAAAAATACTACTTTTAAGGGTTTTCATAGGATTTAATGTTACAATACTTTCTTTTAACTTAGGGATTAACTTAATTAATTATTTGTTTTTTCAAAATGCCAAATTTGATTAGCTTGTCCGCCGATAGTCCATTGACAAACATTAGTACCATTTGCAGTACCAAAATTATAATCATCTAAAGCTTTAGTTAAATTACTAGCTTTTGTTGCTATAATATATGCACCACTTACAGATGATGGTTTTAACATAAATTGTTGTGCATCTCCTGAGTAAGCATTATATATTTGTATATTTGTTCCATTTTTATCTTCTGCACCTGCTACATCTAGCATAAAATCTCCAAGGGCACTCTTTAAAGTAATATATCCATTTCCAACATTCTTTAAATACCACTTTTGTCCTTTTGCTCCTGTTCCTTGAGACAACTCAACATTTTGAACTGCTTTACCATAGTTATCTTTAACTTGTAAATACTTTTGAGCATGTTGGTTTTTAATATAATACCATCCATCACTTAAAGTTGTAGTTGGTGTTGGATCTGGTGTTGGTGTTCCTCCTCCATTAATAGTACCTACATAAGTAGTTACACTTTGTGCTGGCAATTGAGCAGTAAAATTACCATTATTAACATTAATATCAGAGCCTTTAGCTAAGTTAGCATTACCTGATGTAGTCCATCTAGATACTTTTGAAACACTTGAATTTTGGATGTTAAATGTTTGATTTACTGCTGAATTTCCTTTATTAATAGCAACAATAACTACTTTGTTATCTCCAGTATAAGCAGATACATATACATTATTATTAGGATTCTTAGTAGCATCAACTCTTACATATCCTGGACGTATAAATTTAGAATACTGAGCCATACAGTAACCACGTTTACTTATACTTCCATTTTCTTTCATTGGACCATATGATCTACGAATATACCACCATACATAAGCTTGTAAATCTCCTTCAACTAAAGCATTATGCATATTATAAGAAACATCTATAGCTTCTGGCCATCTATCAGCAGAATTAGAATCACTATTAGGAACATAAACTTCTGTCATCCATAATTCTTTTCCAGCTCCTTTTTGCTTGAAAAGAGGATAAGGCATACTTCTAACTTGAGTACCATAGAAATGAGTTCCTAAGATATCCATATTAGCAAGAGCTTTTGGATCATTTAAAATAGGATCTGACATATTCTTAAGATATGAGAATGATTCTGGAGCAATTACCTTACAATTAATTGATCCTGCATAATTTCTCATAAATTCTAGAACTTCTTGTGGAGTCCACCATGTCCATTGATCTGCATAGTCTGGCTCATTTTGAATAGAAATCGCATATAAATTAACACCATTATTCTTCATATATGTTACAAAATCATTTAAATGTCTTGCATAGTCTGCATATTTATCATGTCTAAGTCTTTTTTGATTTGCTTTTCCATTATGAGTAAATCTCTCAACCATATTATCTGGTGGATTCCAAGGTGATGCAAAAACAATTGCTCCTTTAGCAATAGCTGCTTTTGCTGTTGCTAATTCCTTAGACCAGTTATTTCTATTTTCATCTACATGAATTCTTAATATAGAAAAACCTAATTGATTATTACCATTCCCAAATGCTGTCTCTCTTTGAGCTGCTGTTAAATCTCCAGCCCAAATTGTATGGTTCATCCCACCAAAGCCTCTAATAGTCTGCTTTCTATAAGCAGTATTTATATTTGCTTGAGTAGCTGCATCAGCTTTTATTGTTAACACTTCTAATGGGCAAACCATTAAAAGTATAGCTAATAAATACGATACTATCTTCTTAGTTACTTTCATTAATAATCTCCCCTTATCTAAAATTGAGCTAAAGAAATAATTATAATCTCTACTTGAGTATAAAATTATTATCTTTAGCTCAAAATAATTCTCACCTAATTAATATTAGTTATTTACTTTTTCAAAAAACCATCTTTGATTATCTTGTCCACCAATAGTCCATTGACAAACATTAGTACCATTTGAAGTTCCGAAATTATAATCATCTAAAGCTTTAGTTAAATTACTAGCTTTTGTTGCTATAATATATGCACCGCTTACAGATGATGGTTTTAACATAAATTGTTGTGCATCTCCTGAATAAGCATTATATATTTGCATATTAGCTCCATCTTTATTTTCTGCACCTGCTACATCTAACATAAAGTCTCCTAAAGCACTCTTTAAAGTAATATATCCATTCCCTACATTCTTAACATACCACTTTTGTCCTGCTGCACCTGTACCTTGATATAACTCTACATTTTGAACTGCCTTACCAGTGTTATCTTTAACTTGTAAATACTTTTGTGCATGTTGATTCTTAATATAATACCATCCATCACTTATAGTTGTTGTTGGATTTGGTGTTGGTGTTGGGTTTTGACCTGGATTACCCATTTTATATCCTGCATCAAAGTAAGCTTGAAGTACTGCATTGTAAGCTGGCTTCTTTGTAGTAAAGTCAGAGTATAGTAATGGTTTTTCTTTGTTTCTCCAAGAATTATTATCACATAATCCCCACCATACTAAAGCAGTTATATTAGCACCCATCTTCTTTTCATCTAATATAGCTTTCATTATATCGTAGTAATATCTAGCTTGAGTATTAAAATCTGAACATCCAGCATCAAGTTCTGTAATTTGAATTTCAAATCCTGCTTTTCTAAATGCATCTATAGCATTTTTGTAATAAGAAGCTGATGGAAAGTTAGTGCTTAAGTGTGATTGCATACCAATACCAGCACATACTTTTCTACCTGAATTAATAAAATTAATTAAATTTATTACATCATTTACTTCCATATAAGTGTTGTAATCATTGTAAAATAACTTAACTTTATCGGTCATCTTATAGTAAGCTAATGTATCATAAGCATAGTTAAATGCATCTTTTACAAATTGAGCTCTTGTGTTTGGTTTACCATAAATATATTGCCATCCTGAATTTTGAGCATGTAAGAATTCATTAACAACATCCCATGCATAAACTATACTAGAATATTGGCTTGAACATACATGTCCCATATAAGACTTAATGAAATATTCCATTCTCTTATTCATAACATTTTGATTTACATATCCAGCATTTTTATTGAATCCTTGTCTAAAGAACCAATCTGGAGTTTGTGAATGCCATACTAAAGTGTGTGCACGCATAGCAAATCCATTTTCATAACAAGTTTTCATTATTTTATCTACAGTTGAGAAATCTAAGTCTGGAACTGTACTTTCTGGATAATTATCTGGAACATATAATCCCTTTGCTTTAGCTTGACTTACAGAAATTTGTCTAGGTGACCAACCTAATATATAATCAGGCTTCATCTCATTTCCAACAGTCATACTGTTGTATTCTTTTTTTGCATATTGTAATATGCCTGGATTTGTTATTTCTCTAGCTTCTAAAGCTGTTCCTACTTTAGGAATGACATTACCATAAGTGTTTAGTAAATTAGCATTTGATGGAACAGATGCAGCACTTG
>SVCL01000054.1 GCA_015058405.1 Clostridium sp. | reverse complement strand
CGATTATTTATAGTAGCTTGAACACTTCTATTATAATCCAAAGGGTGAGTTTTTTTTGTATAACCAAATTATTATCCACCCGCATAGCAGGTGGTTTTATGTTTCGCATTTGCTCAACAGACTAAAGTCCATAATAAAAAAAGATGAGTTTAGAATAAACTCATCTTTTACTTATTTGATATTCTGAATACTAATCTTCCTTATTAGTACCTGAAACATATCTTAACATATTGAATTTTCTTTCAAAATTTTCTTGGTGTTGCTTCTTTAATACAGATAAAATAACTCCACAGAAAAAGTTAACAAGTGCTATAATTGTTAACACTCCAACACATAATAAAGTTGGAAGCTTTGTAACTAAACCTGTATTATAAAAATCTACTAATATCGGAGCAAAAAATGCACCTGCTATAATTAGTAATAGAACTGATATTATAGTGAAAAATGCAAATGGTTTTGTATCTCTAAATAAAGTTGCTATCTTTCTTATAACTTTAAATCCATCTGAGAAAGTATTTAACTTAGATTCACTACCATCAGGTCTATCTTTATATTCTATTGGTTCTTCTACTATTCTAAAGTTATTTTCAAGAGCAAATATTGTCATTTCTGTTTCTATTTCAAATCCCTTAGATAAGATTGGATACATCTTAACAAAATCTCTGTTGAACGCTCTTGCTCCAGTCATTATATCATTTAGCTTTGCATGATATATTGTATTTATTAATCTTCTTACTAATACATTTCCAAAGTTGTGGAAAGGTCTTTTGTTTTCTGTAAAATATGTAGATGATAAACGATCTCCTACTGCTAAATCTGCTTTATCTTCTAATATTAATTTTTCAAGTCTTGGTGCAAATGATGCTGGATAAGTTGCATCTCCATCAACCATTATGTAGCAGTCTGCATCAATATCTCTAAACATTGATCTTACAACATTACCTTTTCCTTGTCTACGTTCATATCTAACTATTGCACCAGCTTCTCTAGCAATTTTGTCAGTTCCATCTGTTGAATTGTTATCATAAACATATATGTCTGCATGAGGCATATGAACTTTAAAATCTTCAATAACCTCTTTTATTGTTTTTGCTTCATTATAACAAGGTATTAAAATAACTGTTTTCTTCCCCATAATCTTTTCCTTTCTAATCAATTAGCTCTTTACTAAAGCCATTTTTTTCATAATATAATTCCAAACCATAACTATTAATGTGGTTATAATTTTTGATATCATATAATATATATTAAACACTGAAACAAACAACCACATTAAAATCTGATTAAATATTAATCCAATGACACTTGATCCGATAAAAATTATAACAGCTCTCTTATCATTTTGTTTTGCTTCATCAAATACCCATTTAACACATAAAATATAGTTTACAATAACCGAAAATGTAAAACTAATTCCAGAAGAAATCAAATAATTAATTCCCATGAACTCAGTTAACAAGAATAATATTCCATAATCAACAACGAAACTTAGTCCACCAGTTATTACAAATCTAAAAATCTCTATAAATTTTTTATTTTCCTTAAACTTTTTAATACTAATCATATATTCCACCTTAATGTTATACAACATATGTTGAATTCATATTTAAAGCTTAATATAAATATCAATTCTCTGATACATTATATCACTCAAATATAACGTATGACAACATAATTGATAATACATTATAACTAATTTTTATAAAAATAACTTCATTTAATTTATCTAGCTTCGTATAAACTTTCTGTAAATATCATTGGTATCAAGATAGGTACACATACTATTAATGGATATCCATATCTAATTAATATTACCGGACCTAATAATAAAGTTCCCCATAATCCTACCAACATAATAATAGGTGCAATAAACTTATATTTTTTATTGTATATAAAAGCACCTACAGCTATTACCATACACCAGAAAGCAAAAGCTGGATTTAGTAATGTCGATACCACTGGTATCTTTTGATAACTTCCTTCATATGAAATTTTTCTTAATTTTTCTGCATAACCTGGAAGTAAACTCTCTCTTTTAATTCCTAGGATAGCTTCTGTTCTATAATCATCATCATATAAAAGGAAACCATCCCATATTGGATATTGTGTATCTGGATAAATATACGCAAAGCTTCCAAATAAAAATGAATCAATATAATCAATAGGATATCTAAGTCCAAACCTGGCCCATAACTTAGCATATTTTACTGGGTTCTCAAGTAAATTAGCTGTATTGAAGTATGACTTAACAGAATCTGCTATTACCTCTATATATCCTGGCAAATTCTCTTCAGGAATAATATTATAAACAGACTCCCTATCTTCCTCGGAAATTTCACTTAAATGCCTATTCATAACACGAGCTATTTGCTGTATTGGTACACTTAATGCTTCCCTAGCATCTCCTTTTCCAATGTTACATAAATTGTATATTGGCCCTGTTATAATCTTTAACAAAATCACACTAAAAACTAAAACACATAAAAATTTCTTCCAATACTTTTTAAGTAAAAGTACAAAGAAAGGTATTGAAAATACTACTACATATACTCCTTGATTTCTAAATAAGCACATCATAACTATTGTTATAATATATCTAGCTATCAATAACTTACTTGAAAAGAATTTTTCACTATCTACATATATATCTATAGTAAATAAGAACAATAATAGCATTATTCCTGAGAATATTACATCCTTTGTTACGATAAAAGCCATTAACATATTTAATGGAAATATAGCAAAAAATACATATGCAAATAGCACTAATATTTTTGGTACATTGTGTTTAATTAAAAATAAACATGCATATGAAAAAATAGCTATCATAATTAAACCTTGTGATATACAATGAACCGCTAATCCTATATTATAACTATCAAATAATTTCTTTCCTAAATATAAAAGTCCATCTAAATAATATGTGTGAATTGGTGGCTGAAACGTTGTTACTTCTTTATATTGAAACACCTCTAACGCTTCATGTAAGGCATCATATGAAAAAATGCCAGGGTAAGCCGCTAAATATGTTGGTAACCAAATAATTACCATTAGCATAAACATACCAAAATAACATTTCTTGGTAGGTTTAAAAATCTTATTTAAAATATCGTTATTTGATATTTCAATTATTTTTTTTTCTATAACTTCCTTATTTCCAATTAAAAGCATAACTATAGCTGTGAATAATATAGTCAAAAATATCATTGATATTAATGCTTTTTTATTTATAAGTGCTATAGTTCTGTATATTGAAAATTGAGCTCCTATTATCATTGAAAACGAAAAAAAAGCACCAATTGGTACAGAACAATAAAATAACCTTTTATTAAATATTTTTATTGTACGTTTTATAATAATTGAAAATAGTCCTATTAATATTATTGAAAATATACTATTTGTAAGTACACTCTTATCATTTAACCTCAAACCATATAGCATTGAATAATAACATAAAAATGCTATTAATAAGCTAAATAATAGAGATTGCTTTTTTATTACTTTGTCTAACATGTATCTCCTCCTATACCAAATTATCAATTTACTAATTTAGTTAATCAA
This sequence comes from Clostridium sp., assembly GCA_015058405.1. Lineage (GTDB taxonomy): Bacteria > Bacillota > Clostridia > Clostridiales > Clostridiaceae > Clostridium. Next base: position 16,657 of record SVCL01000054.1, on the reverse strand, counting down.
TTCACTTCATTTATTATATATACTTTTAATTATTTGTCAATTTATAGTATTAACAGGTTGTACTTACATATCATTTCAATTCTCACATAATTATAAGAATAAAAATTTAAATTTCATTCACCTATACTCAAAAATAAATCTCATTCTAAAAAGGATGAGATTTCAAAAAATATTTGCACATAAACATAAATAGTAAATACTTTGTAATGTATTATTAAACTTATCAATCAAAATTAATAAATAGCTCAAAACAGAAAACATAACTAGTAGCTCTCACCACTAGCTACATCTTCAAATATATTATATTACATTATATTAACTATATAATTTTATAAGTTATAGAACTTAGTAAATGCTTCTATAGTATAATAATTATCTTTAACTGCTGCCAATTCTCTTACTGAGTGCATTCCTATAAGTGGTGCTCCCATATCTATTACAGGAATAGCTAAATCTGCTGCAGACATTGGACCTATTGTTGTTCCCCCTCTTAAGTCTGATCTATTAACAAACTTTTGACAAGGTACATTGGCTTCTTCACAACAACTTTGGAAAATAGCTGATGCATAACTGTCTGTAGAATAGCTTCCTGAAGCAGCCATCTTAATTACAGGACCTTTTCCAAGTACTGGTTTATTAGTTGGATCACATTTTTCTGGTTGATTTGGATGAATAGCATGTGCTAAATCTGAAGAAATCATAACTGAATTAGATAAAGTTCTAAAGAAATCTTCTTTATTTTTTCCTAGAGCTAAAGCGATTCTCTCTAAAGTAGTTTTAACTAGAGAAGAACGTGCTCCTTGAGCTGTTAAACTTCCTATTTCTTCATTATCAATAGCAATCATAACCTTTGTAGATTTACTTTCCTTACTATTAATTAATGCTTTAACACCACAATATACCATCCATAAATCATCTAATCTACCTGCTGATATGAATTCATCGTCTAATCCAAATATGCAACCTTTTTCGTACTCATATAAGAATAAATCGAAATCTAATATTCTATCCTTATCAACACCTAATTTTTCACTAATTAAAGTTAATAGGTATCCATCCTTTTCAAATTTATCATTAATAAATCCCAATAAAGGTAATGTATCCTTTTGTGCATTATAATTATAACCACTATTCACTTCTCTATTCATATGGATTGCTATATTAGGAATTATTAATAAAGGTCTTTCCATATCAACTAATCTTACTTCTGGTTTTAATGCTGACTCACCCTTTAATACAACTTTACCTGCTAAAGATAATGGTCTATCAAACCAAGTACTCATTATTGGTCCACCATAAACTTCTGTGTTTAATTTTACATATGTATTTTCTGATTTAATCTCAGCTGCTGGCTTTATTTTAAATGTTGGTGAATCTGTATGGGCTCCTATTAATCTAAATCCATCTTCTTCAAGCTCTCCTTGACCTACTTCAAAGGCAATTACAGCAGATTCATTTTTCATTAAATAATACTTACCGCCTTTAACAAACTCCCATTTTTCAGTTTCTTTAATTTCTTTATATCCTTCTTCTGCTAACATTGCTTTTACCATATGAGCTCCATGATAAGCAGTTGGACTTTCATTAATAAACTCTAATAATTCTAAAGCTAATTGCTTTTCCATCTATATTCACTCCTTCTTTTATCATTATGTTTTTGGACGTATTTTCTACACAAACATTATTTTATCAAAGTTGCTTTTGCATAACAATATTAGTAAAAACCTTATTTAAATTTATAATCTCCTAATAAGCTTATCATTAATCTATGTAGTGTATATTTTCAAACCAAATCCACATGAAATTTACAAATAGAAAATTAAAAATATATAATCCAAAGAATCTGCTTCTTCTGAATTGAAAATAAGTATAATTCATTATGTTGAAGGAACAACAATGGTACCAATTATAGTTTTTATTATTTTATTTATTTCAATCGTGTCAGGTCTTATTTTCTTTTTTAAAGTCTCTATTACTATAGACTCAAAAAGGTATGCTTTTATTTCAAAGCATACCTTTTCTTTTATCTCTTTATAATACTTTAGATAAAAAGTCTACAGTTCTTGGATTCTTAGGATTATTAAAAATTTCTTCTGGAGTTCCTTCCTCAAGTATCTTCCCATTATCCATAAACAATATTCTATCTCCAACTTCTCTTGCAAATCCCATTTCATGAGTTACAACTACCATTGTCATACCTTTTTTAGCTAAACCCTTCATTACATTTAATACTTCTCCTACCATTTCAGGATCTAATGCTGAAGTTGGCTCATCAAATAGCATTACATCTGGTTCCATAGCAAGTGCCCTAGCAATTGCTATTCTTTGCTTTTGTCCCCCTGATAATGAATTTGGATAAGCCTCTGCTTTATCCTTTAGGCCAACCATTTCTAATAATTCATAAGCTTTCTCTACAGCCTTTTCCTTTGACTGCTTTTTAACTTTGATTGGTGAAATAGTTATATTATCCAAGACATTTTTATGCGGAAATAAATTAAATGTTTGAAATACCATTCCCATCTTTTCTCTAACCTTATTTATGTCTACCTTTTTATCTGTAATATCATTACCCTCAAAAATTATATTTCCCTTAGTTGGAACCTCTAAAAGATTAATACATCTTAAAAAAGTGGACTTTCCAGAACCTGATGGTCCAATAACAACTACAACTTCACCTTTTTTTATATGTTCATCAATTCCTTTAAGCACTTCATTCTTGCCATAACTCTTATATAAATTATTTACGTGAATCACTTGCTTTCATCCTCCTTTCAAGATATCCCATTAACCTTCCTAATGAAAATGTTAATATAAAATAAAATACCGCTGCTACCATTAAAGGTTCTAAAGATAGATATGTAGCCCCTTGTACTATCTTTGCAGAAAACATAAGCTCTCCAACCCCTAACACAGAAGCCATAGATGATTCCTTTATTACTGCAACAAACTCATTTCCTATAGCAGGTAAAATATTTCTAACAGCTTGAGGAATTATTATTAATCTCATAGTCATAGCTTTACTCATTCCTAAACTTCTTGCAGCTTCACTTTGACCTACATCAATTCCTTCAATACCAGCTCTTATTATTTCCGATACATAAGCTGATGAATTTAAAGCTATAGCAATTATTGCTGAAGAAAATGCAGTTACATCAATTCCAAATATAAGTTTGGTTCCTGAATAAACCATTAAGATTTGCAGTAACATTGGTGTTCCTCTTATCACCTCAATATATACTGTTGCTATTATCTTAAAAGGTTTTATTTTTAATATAGAAACATCAGAACTTTTCATAAAAAACAGTAAAGATCCTAATAATGTTCCTAAAAATACTGTAACTAATGATATCCCTAAAGTAACTCCTACTCCTTCTAAGAACTTAGGTAAATAATCACTCAAAAAGCTAAATGTAAACAAGACACTCCACTCCCTTCCTAGAAAACCAACTACACAAAATTAATTATTGTTGATTTTGAGCTGCTAAATCATTTGCGTCTACTATAAACTTATCTAATTCTCCTGAATCTTGTAATCTCTTAATTGTTTTATTTATTTGTTCTACTAACTCTCCTGAATTCTTTTTTACCCCAACGGCATTTCCTCCGCCTTCAGCCTCAAACTTTATATCAGAAAGAGCCAACTCAGGATTTGACTTCATAGCCATTTTTGCAACTGGTTCTTCTGTAACTACAGCATCAACCTTCTTACTCTTTAATTCTAAAACTAAGTTATTTACATTAGGTAATAAAGTAGTATTTCCAGCTTGTATTTGAGTTTCAACTATTTTTTGTTGTGTTGAACCTAATTGTGCTCCAATCTTTTTACCATTTAAATCTTCAGGCTTTTTATAGTTTGACATTTCATCTTTAACTACTAGTACTCCATGTTTAGATTCATAATATATATCTGAAAAATCTATTTGTTTTTTTCTTTCTTCATCTGGATTCATTCCTGAAATAATCATATCTATTTGTCCTGCTTGAAGTGCTCCTATTAATGCATCAAATTCCATTTCTTTTATTTCTAAATCCACACCAAGATCTCTTGCTACTTCCTTCGCTAAATCAATATCAAATCCAACTGTTTTGTCTTTTCCATCAATTACTGCATGAAATTCATAAGGTGCATAGTCAGCAGATAATCCTACTACTACTTTTCCGTTTGATTTTATTGCTTCTACTCCATCTTTATTTTTTGATTTATCACCACACGATATTAATGATATTGTCATTGCTCCTATCATTGATATCAATGCTAATTTCTTAATTATTTTATTCTTAATTATTTTATTCTTCATTATTATCCCCTCACTCTGATAGTTATTTCCTAAGAATAATTATACATCATTATTTAATAATTATGCAATAACTTTTTTTCATTTTTTTAATTTTCCTTTTAAAAGATTAAATTTTGGCCATTTATCTTTATTTTTTTAATCTTCCAATAATTCACATATTAATGTTTATGCACAACACATGCATATTTATAACTTTTTCACCTTTTTCTATGCACCTTCATATAATACTATCAGTTTAGAAATAAAGATAAAAATAGGAGTATAATAATGAAACTTGCAAATGAACGTCATCTATTTCCTGGAGGAAACACTTCCAAAGGTTTCTATTCATTCTATAGGTATATCCTTTCTCAAGACGATGCTAACAGAATAATATGCATAAAAGGTGGACCTGGTACTGGTAAATCATCATTCATGAAAAAGATTGGAAAACATTTTAGTAATTTAGGCTACCAAATAGAATACCATCATTGTTCTTCTGATAACAACTCATTAGATGGAGTTGTTATAAAAGATTTAAATGTTGCTTTATTAGATGGTACTTCCCCTCACATTGTAGATCCAATAAACCCTGGTGCTGTTGATGAAATATTAAATGTTGGCGTTGCACTAGATTATAAATTCCTTTCTAATAACAAAAAAGAAATAATTAAGATTAACAAAGAGATAGGCAAGAGTTTTAAAAGAGCTTATAGATTTTTAGGGGCTGCCAAAGGTGTTCACGAAGATTGGAGCACTCTAAATTCCGAATGTATTAATTCCATTAAAATAGGTAGTTTAATAGATGAGTTAAAAAATACTATTATAACTTCTTCACAGGAAGGGTACGGAAATGATAGACATCTATTTTCAACTGCATTCACACCAAATGGAATAATAAGCTTTAACTCAGATTTATCTTCCGATTTAGATAATTTAATAGTACTAAAGGGTGGTCCTGGATTAAAAAAGACAGAAATCTTAAAAGCAATAGGAGCAGACGCCCAAAAGAATGGTTATTTTGTAGAATACCTTCATGATCCATTTATTCCTGAAAGAATTGAAAATATTATAATTCCAGAGCTATCTTACGCTATCTTCACTAGTAATGAAATTAGTGATATTACCTATAGCAAGCCACTAAAGACTTATAATATGATAGATTTATGTTATAAAACTGCATTAACTTCAAAAATTAATGAAATACTATATGATAAAAAACAATTTATTGAATTAACTGATAAGGCTTTAGCATGTATCAAAAATTCCAAGGCACTTCATGATGAACTAGAAAGCTTCTATATAAAAGCAATGGACTTTTCAATCGTAGACAACTTCTACAATGAAGTTATACAAAAAATAGAGAGCTATATAGTTTAGATGTTATGATAGTAATATAAAAAAAGTGTCATGCGGCTAACATGACACTTCCTAGAACGTTTTTTCGATTTTAGGACTATTAGATTTATATTATTGAATTTGAGGATGAACGTTACCTTTTGTTGTTAGATGGGACGTTCTCTTTTTTTGTTTTAAAAGATATTTTCTATTATATGGTCTTAGATGTTATGTTAACTAAAAAAGAGTAATATAAATAACTCGCAAACTTTTAATTATATCTCTTATATCAAAACCACTATATATAATAGCTTAGTGTTGTGTACATAGAAAAATCTAACCTCTATTTTATAACCGCTAGTCTATGAAGTGCCCTTGTACACATGATATATTTTACAAGATCAGGTGTGTTATCAAAGTCATCTAATAATATAACTCCATCAAACTCTAATCCTTTTGCATAATACGCAGGAAGTAATACCTTACCACCATTATAAATCATGTCTTCTCTATCAAAAGTTAATACCTTGATTCTAGATTTTATAAGGTTTGATACTTCTTTTAACTTTTCTTTATCCTTAGTTATTATAGCTATATTTTCAAGACCCTCTTCTTCATAATCTTCTATTATAGACACTAGAGTTTCTACTGTATCTTCTATTGATTCAGTTTCTTCTTCTAGAACTGGTTCACCATTTCTAACTAATGGTATTATTCTATTTTCATCTAAGAACTTACTAGCATACTCCATTATTTGTTGAGTAGATCTGTAACTCTTATTCAATGAATACTCTTGTACAGATGAACCAAATAACTCATCTAAATGAAGCATAGCTGGTTCTTCATCTGTTTTTATAAGCCTTTGATTACTATCTCCAACTATTGTATAGCTCTTACATCCTGTTAATTCTTTTATAAGCTTAAACTGAGTCATATTATAATCTTGAGCTTCATCTATAACTACATGTTTAATTTCTCTATTATACTTCTTTCCTTGAAGTTTAACCATTAAATAAAGAATTCCTGCAAGATCCATGTATCCAAGTTCTTGTGTATTGGTTATTCTCTTATATAAATCAATAGGTTCTTCATGATTAATCCAAGATTCTAATTCTGCTCTTGAATCCATAACACCTCTAACTATTTCTCTTATTCTTATTCTTCTCTTAAAGTCTAAGTTATTCTTTTCTATTTCAAATTCTTCTTCCGAAAGATTAGCTATCTTTTCTTTAATCTCAGCATTAAGTTCTCTTACAAGTTCATCTCTCTTATCTTTAATCTTTGAAATAAGAATCCTTTTTATCTTTTCACTTCTTCTGAATAAATGCATATATCCATAATACTTAGTGAATAATTCACTTATTTCTTCAGCTGAAACTATTTCTTCTCCAAAGAACTTAACAGGTTGTATTTTGAAATAATTCTTATTCATATCTTCAATAGTATTATCTAAAAGCTCTGTAAACTTTCTTGAACTCTTATATCTATACTCTTCTAAGGCTTTTTCATTACCTGTCATTGCCTCTTCTATATATTCAGAGAATCCTTTAACATATTCCTTAACCCCTATCTCATCTATAGCAAAGTTTTGGAATGTAGTTTGCACTATTCCACCTTCCTCACCTAATGCAGGAAGTACTTGTGATATATAATCCATGAATATATCGTTAGGTCCTAAGATTAATACCTTATCAGCAAATTGTTTTCTATTATTATAAAGAAGATATGATATTCTATGTAACGCTATAGTTGTTTTTCCTGAACCAGCAACACCATTTACTACTACTACCTTATCTTTTGGCGATCTTATAATATTATCTTGCTCTTCTTGTATAGTCATAACTATATCTTTAAGCTTTTCACCCGAATTAGATGTTAATACCATTTGTAATATTTCATCTTTAACGTCTACAGCTGAATCAAATAAACCTTTTAATTCACCTTTCTTTACTATAAGCTGTCTTCTTCCCAAAAGATTAGCCTTTACTTCTCCATCTGGTGATATATAGCTACTATCTCCTAAAGTTCCCTTATAAAATAAAGATGATACTGGAGCTCTCCAATCTACTATTACAGGCTCATATGTTGATTCAGGAGTTAAACCAAATCTACCTATATAAAAGTCTTCTGCACCTTCATTTTCTTCAGTAAAAGTAATTTTACCAAAGTAAGGCGATTCCTTAAGATTTGTAAGCTCCTTTAATCTTTTATCAATTATTCTGTAAGCTTCTTCTTTAACATATTTTTCGTGATCAAAATAATCTACAACCTTATCTTCATCATCTCTATATTCTTCTAAATACTTCTTTCTATATTCAACTATATATTCAGTAATATATTTTCTCTTGGAAATATAATTAAGAGTTTCAGTATTTATAATATCCATAGTATCATTAAGCTTATTTTCTTCTATTATAAATTCAATATCTTTATTCAAAAAAACACCTCTTATTTTACAAACATTATTAATCTTATAGAAAAAACTTCTGCGAAGTTTCCTTGAATACTATCAAAGAAAATCCGCAGATGCTTTATCTCATTATAAAGGATATCCTTTATAATTAACATTATTCAAGTTTTAATAATCACATTATTCTTTAGATAAATTTATGCTACTATCTTTTTCTTCAGTACTTACTATTGTTTCGGCATTTACTTCTGAAACTTTAGTTACTGATTCAGAGTTTTCATCATTTGATTCTGAAGTAGATGCTACTTCTTCATTTTCCTTCTTTTCTTCTTTCTTAAGTTCTGGATACTTTTCACAAACTATATCCATAAATTCACTACCAAAGATAGTTTCTTTTTCAAGAAGAACTTCTGCAACCTTATCTAATAAATCTCTATTTTCTCTTAAAATAGTTCTAGCTTTTTCGTGTGCTTCTCTTACTACTCTTAAGATTTCTTCATCTATTAAAGTGGAAGTTTCTTCACTACAATTTCTAACAGCTCTTCCGTCTAAATATCTATTTTGAATAGATTCCAAAGCAACCATATCAAACTTATCAGTCATACCATATACAGTTACCATACTTCTAGCAATTTGAGTAGCTCTTTCTATATCATTTGAAGCTCCTGTAGTTACTTCACCAAATACTTCTTCTTCCGCAGATCTACCACCAAGAAGTACAGTTATTTGATTCATAAGATCTTCTTTTGAATTTAAGAATTTTTCTTCTTCTGGAAGCTGCATAGTATATCCAAGAGCTCCCATAGTTCTTGGAACTATAGTAATCTTATGTACTGGATCTGAACCTTTAAGTAAAGCTGCTACTAGAGCATGCCCAACTTCATGGAAAGAAACAGTTTTCTTTTCTTTTTCAGAAAGTATTCTATCTTTCTTTTCTTTACCTGCAATAATAACTTCTACTGCATCTCTTAAATCTTCTTGAAGTACTTGCTTTCTGCCATGTTTTACAGCTCTTAAAGCACCTTCATTAATTATATTAGCTAAATCTGCCCCAACTGCTCCTGGAGTTCCTTTAGCTATTTCTTTTAAATCTACGTCTGCATCTAAACATACGTCTTTTGCATGAACCTTTAAAATAGATTCTCTACCTTTTAAATCAGGTCTATCAACTATTACTCTTCTATCAAATCTACCTGGTCTAAGTAAAGCTTTATCTAATATCTCTGGTCTATTAGTTGCTGCTAAGATAACAATTCCTTTTGATGAATCAAATCCATCCATTTCTGATAGTAATTGATTTAGAGTTTGTTCTCTTTCATCATTACTTTGCATTTGATTATCTCTACTCTTACCGATAGCATCTATTTCATCTATAAATATTATACAAGGTGCTTTTTGTACAGCATCCTTAAATAATTCTCTAACTCTTGAAGCACCAACACCAACAAACATTTCTACAAAACTTGAACCAGATAATGAGAAAAATGGTACTTTAGCTTCTCCTGCAACAGCCTTAGCTATAAGTGTTTTACCTGTACCTGGAGGTCCTACTAATAAAACTCCCTTTGGTAATTTTGCACCTATTTCTGTATATTTAGCAGGATTATTTAAAAAGCTTATAACTTCTTCCAAAGATTCTTTAGCTTCCTCTTGACCTGCAACATCATTAAATGTAACTTTAATTTCATTTTCAACATAAACCTTAGCATTATTTTTGCCGATATTACTCATACCGCCGCCCATTTTTCCTGCTACTTTACTAAATAATAACTTATACATTAGTAATATTATTATTACAGGACCTGCTATTGTTAAAAATAAGTTCATCCATACAGATTCCTTAGGATTTCTACCAATAAACTCTATATTTCCTTCATCTATTAGCTTTTTTACTAAACTTTCATCATTAAGATTTGGAGTGTATAAAGTTTTTCCAGAATACTTAGTTCCATCCTTTGGAGTAACAATTAAATTATCACTTGAAATAACAATTTTAGAAATCTCATCTTTATCTATTAATTGTAAAAATTCATTGTATGGTATCTCTTTATTCATATAAAGATCTCTTGAATATGTTGCTGCTGCTACTATCATAACAATCATTACAACATAAATTAATAAAGACTTTTTACTCTTCTTTTTATTCTTTTTAGGTTCTTTATTCATAAATACATCCACCTCTTTCCTTAGTTTAAAACACTTCCCTAAATTAATTATATTATTAAATGGATATACTTTTATAGAAGCTTAACTATTATATCACTTAAAATGTAACTTAAGAATGACACTTAACCGTGCTTCTTCTATTTATATATTTCCCTTTTCAATTTTTAAAACACTGTTATTTAATGCTACCAAAATCACTAAATGGATATACTTTTATTTGTGCTTTAGCCTTAATATCTTTTCCGTCTATATAAGGATTATTCCATAATCTAGAATCAAATGATATTGGTCTATTGTCTCCTAAGAAGAAATATTTCCCTTCTGGCACATCGTATTCACCATCACATCTACTAGCTTCCTTACCAGATTCACGATTTACTACATAGCTTTCATCAAGTTCTTCTCCATTAACTGAAACCTTTCCATCCTTTATAACAACTTTATCCCCAGGTAATCCAATTACTCTTTTTATCAATACATCATTTAATTCCTTTGAATCAAATACTAATATATCGCCTCTTTTTATATTATCTAGATTATAAACTCTAGTAACAAATAAATGATCACCAACATTTAAAGTTGGAATCATAGATTCTGAAGGAATATACACTTTAAAAATTAAAAATTGTTTTATAAGTAACGCAATTATAACTGCTGCTGCTAATGGTACTATCCATTCAAAAAAGAAATTATTTTTCCAAGATTTCTTTTGTTTTTCCCCTTTTGATTTTTCAGTCACTTCATTTTCTACATTATTATCAGTAACCTCAATATTATTTTTTTCTATAACATCTCCCTTATTTTCTTCCATTACTCATCCCACATACCTTTCATTAATTTTTCTACCTCTTCTTTTCTTTTCTTGGTAGCCTTTTCATCTATTATAAAGTAGTTATTCTCTAAGATTAAACAATCCCCTTCTCTAAAGTTACCTTTTATTCTATTTCTTTCTGCATTAACCATCTCCCCACTCGGAGATTCTATAATAATGTAGTCACCTTCTATCCTGTCAATAATATAAAGTTCCTTCATATTAATTACGTTCTCCTTTCTCACAGGTATACAGATTAAGTATAACATAGTTGGTAACTAATTAAAATTTATTTTAAAAATATTTATGCATAAAATTAGAGTTATATAACATCATTACCACTGATCTAATTTATTCTCTGTACTTGTCCATGATTTCACCCATAATTTCAGCTGTGTAAACAGGTGTATGAGTTATAGCATTAGCTCCTGCTTCAATAGTTTCTCTTATAGTCTTTTCTGTTGGACCTCCTGTTGCTATTATAGGAAATTCCGGATATTGGCTTCTTATTTTTCTAACTAACTTTGCAGTATCTTTACCACCAGAAACATTAAGAATTGTTGCCCCTGCTTTTATTCTTGATTCAAAATCATCTTCTAATGTTGCTATAGTAACTATAACAGGTATATCTATAGTTTCCCTCACCCCAGATATAACTTCATTAGAAGTTGCTGCATTCACAACTACCCCCATAGCTCCTTTAAATTCTGCATCTAATGCAAGATTAATAACTCTTTTTCCTTGAGTAATACTTCCTCCAACGCCACAAAATACTGGCACATCGGCTGCCATAACTAACGCCTGAGTTATTAATGGTTGTGGAGTAAAAGGATATACTGCTATTATGGCATCAGCATTTGTATTTCTTATTACTGCTACATCAGTGGTAAATAATAATGATTTAATTCTCTTACCAAATATTTTTATCCCACTACAATTTCTTATTATTGAAGGCACTTCTACTACATTCTTTCTTAAAATTCCTTTTATTTCTGGTACATATTTAGCTTCTTTAGTCATCACATACCCGTTACTAAAACCTTTTAGTAACTACTCCTTTCTTGCATCTATTTATAATGTCTACTTAAATTAAATTCTATAGCACTTATTATATTTTTCTCAAAAGTAAATTACAATAGAAAATAATTATTGAATCAATTTAAAATTTATAAATTATACACCTCTCTTATTCGGATCCCATATTACCTTATGAAGTTGCATTTGAAAATTAACATCATTCATTTTATTTATTTTCATAAACTCTACAATCTCTTCTAATTCAATGCTTCCAAATACGGGACTTATATATATACTTGTTTTTCCATTTAGTCTATACTTCTCAATTATATTCTTTACCTTATTTAAATCTTTTATATTACCAACAACAAATTTTATAGTATCTTTTTTATCTATGTATTTAAAATTTTCTAAGCACATTTTATTTTCCATACCACTTGAAGGACATTTATAATCCATTGTGAAAGACGGTCTATTTTCTATTGATATAAACTCCTTTAAATTAATGCTGCCATTAGTTTCAATTTCAATATTAAGATTCTTATCATAACATAATTTTTCTAAAAGTTCTTTAATATTTTTTTGAAACAAAGGCTCTCCACCAGTTAAAGTAACATTCTTTATTTCTGTAGATTTGATATAATCATATATTTCATCTACTGACAACAATTCAAAAGTTACATCTTTCAAATTTGCCCACTTAGTATCGCAATAACTGCAATCCAAATTACAACCTGCAAATCTAATAAATATAGCTAATTGCCCCGCTCTCTTGCCTTCACCATTTATACTTACAAACTTTTCAACTACCTTAAACTTCATAAATATCACCTTAACCTTCTTGATATGTTGCGCAATTATTAGGTGTTTCATATACACTCACCCTATTCACTGTGTATCCCTTATCTTCAATATACTTAAAGAAATATTTAGAAAAATTTTCTGCTGTCGGTCTAAATTCTACTTCTATAATTCTAAATCCATCTTGCTTTAAACAATTTAATGTTTCTTCCCTCATAGAATTACTTTCTATAATTAATGCATGATCATAATAATCAACTATTTCCTTTACATCTTTTTTTAAATCCGAAAAATCAACAACCATACCAAAACACTGGCCTGTCCTTTTTAATTCTTCAGATTTAATCTCTACTTCAACTTTCCACCTATGTCCATGAATATTTCCACATTTGCCTTCATACCCATGAAGAAAATGTGCACTATCAAAACTATGTTCTACTTTTAGACAATACATTATATCACCTCATTAACTTAATTATATTTTTTACAACTTAATAAAACCCTTAATAATATTATTATATATTATTAAGGGTTTTATTAAGTATAAATATTCAAATTAAAATTTCTACTGATTTATCTAAAGTAATTCCATACTTATCTACCTTACATGAATAAGCAAATATATCTACACCTTCGCTTTTAGCTTTCCTTAATGCTTCTCCAAACTTTGGATCTCTATCATCATTAGCAGTAAAATTTATAGCACCATCCATTTGTATTAAAAACAAAACGCCTGCTCCTCTTCCACTTTTTCTAACTTCTATTAATTCTAATAAATGCTTAGTTCCTCTTTCAGTAGGGGCATCTGGAAACCTACACTCTCCATTTTCTTCCAAGGTAACCCCTTTTACTTCCAAATAATATTCTTCTCCACTATCTTTTGACAATTTAAAGTCAAATCTACTAGAACCAAAGGTTTTTTCACTTAATATATTATTGTAATCCACCAACTTATCCACAGCCTTATTAACTAATGCTTCTTTTACAACTTTATTAGGAATTTGTGAATCAATACATATATTTTTATCTTCTTTATATACAGCTATTAAATCAAACTCTGTTTTTCTATTAGGATTTTTTTCTTCTCGCAAAAGCACTGTAACCCCTGGTATTAACAGTTCTTTACACCTTCCCGTATTAGGTACATGAACCACTATTTCTTCTCCATTATATACGACAATCGCATTAAATCTATTTGGTCTTTTTACAAATATAGCTTCATAAATATTTTTACCATACTTCATTTTTCCACCTCAGTTATAAACATTATCCACAGTTTTTATCCACAGTTTTGTGGATAATGTGTATATCTATTAGACAATATTTTTTATAATATAAATCATTCTAACGGATAATTATTATTTCTGCAACATTCTCTATATTGTTGTTGAAAAATGTAACACCATATATATTGTGTTACTTCCATATTTTAAAAATCCACACTCCACAAAAGTTATCCACAGGCAACCCCTACTTATTCACATTACTAACACCCCTATAAAACACACGGTTTTTACCTGTTTTTTCTATTTAAGTTATCCACAGCAATATAAGATGTTTTGTGGATAATTATTTTTTTCCAAAATACACATTTATTTTCTATTATGATATAAAAAATAGAGAAATTATATAGCAAATAACCTCTCTATAAATAATCACTTATTAAATTCTGCCCGAATCCTATTACTCACACTTTCCTTTATTTCTTGCATAGGAAAGTTTTTTCCTGGACATAATGTTTTATAAACATCTCTATGTCCTATTGAATCTTCTAAATTATACTTAATTATCATATCCGCAGATAAATTAATTAAAGCTTCCTTTTGTTTTGACGAGACACCTTCTTCTTCAAAATTACCTTCTAAGCAAATCCCTATACTATCATAATTTCTTCCTATTGCATGAGCTCCTATACATTCTTCTGGCCTTCCTCTATATATAGAACCATCTTTCCTTATATAAAAATGATACCCTATACCACCCCACCCTTTTGCTTTATGATCATTATTAATAACTTCAGGCGAAAGATTTGAAGCTGCAGTATGATGATATACTAATACCTTAGGGTCATTTCCAAACTTTAAATTATTATCAAATCCATAATCAAGTTCTTTTATATTTAATGATTTCTCGAACTCTTCTCTTTTACCTCTTATAATACTTATATCATACTCACCTTTTCCTTCAGTAATTAAGTACTTTACTATACTATTAGCCTTTTTATACATATAAATTTTTCTCCCACCTACTATGGAAATAACTAATACTATACACCAAAATATATAAGTCAATCTTCGCTTTTTCTTTTTTCTATTTTTTATTTTCATCTTTACTCTATTTGTTTCAAGCATATATCTCCTCCTGATCTGATTTACTATATTATATCTCACCAGTTTTCCCAAAAATATAGTAATAAGAAAATTTTAAGATAAAAAAAATAATTTATAAAACAAAAAAAGATTCTCTTAATATTTAGACTTATATTTTTTAAATATCACTCTAAATATCGTAAGAATCTTTAATTATTAAAAATTATTTAAGTTACTATTTTATAGATTTAAATTCAAATCCTCTTTCCTTAAATAAATCAATTATTCCTTGTAAAGCCTTAGCAGTTTCTTCTTTTGCATAAGTATCATGCATTAAGAAAACAACACTATCTGCATTTGGACCTAGCTTGTCTAGGTTCTTTCTACTAATTTCTATAAGCTCAGCTGCTGTTTTATTTGCCTTACCCTCTGCATCCTCATTTAAACAATCCCAATTTATAAATGCAATTCCCTTTTCATCAAGTACAGGTTTTATTTCAGTTCTTCCTTGCCAAGACCAATATCCACCTGGGAATCTAATAACTCTTGTATTAAAGTCATCTCCTAAAGTTGCCTTTAATGAAGCATTACACTTATTTATATCATTCATAAAATTTTGTGGATTAATTGTTCTTTTCCCAGTTGCTGATGACACGGGATATAAAATATCATAATCATGGCTATAAGTGTGATTTGCTATAGCATGTCCTTCTTTTGCAGTTTGTCTTAATAACTCTTTTGCTTGTTCTTTCTCATCTAATCTATATCCAAGTACAAAAAACGTAGCTTTTATATCATTCTTCTTTAAAATCTCTAAAACTTTAGGTGTATTAGTTGTAGAAGGACCATCATCAAATGTTAAGTAAGCAACTTTCTTTCCATCTGTACGTACTGGATACTTAATTTCTGCCTTTGCTAGTTTTTGTGTTACATCCATTACTTGCATAGCATCTTCTGCATTCTTATCTTCTTCTAAAGGTAGATATCCATACTTATTAGTAGTCTTAGGTTTAGTTTCTTCTTCTTTATTTGAACTTATATCTTCACTTCCCTCTTGAGATTTAGCCTCTGCTTCTGTAGAGGTTTGATTATTGTCTTTTTCATACTTAATAGTAGCTACAAATACCCCAGCTATGACAGCTAAACAAATACATAAAGTAATTATAAGTTGTCTTTTTCTCCTACGTAACTTGTTTCTTTCATCTTTTATTCTTCTTTTCTTACTCTCCATTTTTAAATCACCATATCCTTATTATTTATTATAATAACTTTAATAACTATTATGTTAAATTATATTATAGCACCCTAACAATTATAACTCTCTTCTTTGATTTAAAATAGTTATTTTGAAATAAAAATTTATTAAATTTTTATTTCAATCGAGTAGGAGGTAATCAATTATTTTGATTACCGACCTCTCACACCACCGTGCATACCGGTCTGGTACACGGCGGTTCCTTAAGTTTTAATGAATTTTAATATATTGACGCGTTAGGCTTTTCAAGCCTAAGTCAGTAAAGAATTGATT
>SVCL01000053.1 GCA_015058405.1 Clostridium sp. | reverse complement strand
TTTTTGATTAACCTGCAAAAATCCCATTCATTGCAGGTTTATTTGTCATGCAATAAATTATTCAAACTTATATAATTTTCAAAGAACGAGTAATTCTATGATTTATTAAGCTATTCTTTCATAACTACTTAACAGAATCTATTAAAAAAGTAAATTGATAATTTTTTAATTAACTAATTACCTTTAAAAAACTAAATTTGAAATTTTATACTGTATTTCGTTAAAAAAAATTAACAATTTCTTATTTATTCTTCATTTTAATTCAATAATAGAACTTTTTGGATTAGTTGTCAATAAGTTTCTGTTAAATAATTAACATTTTTTCTTGTATTTCACAATAACCCTTTTATCTGTATTTTTTAAATTCATAGATAAACCTGCACAATTAATAACAATCCCACTATTGGTATCAGATATAATTACCAAATCATCATAACTAACTATATTCCCACTCCACTCATTTACATCAAAGATCTTTCTAAATTCAAACCAATCAGTAAAAGCAGGAAGCCACTTTTCCCCTTCTCTATTACTAACACTAGCAATAATGACTTTAGTTCCTTGGTTTTCAACTATAATATTATTTTTTTCTATAGAATCAACGATACCCTCTTTAAACTTTATTGGTATTATAAACCTTCCGTCAGCTATTTCACTAAACATATTTTCTTGTAATTTCATTATTTCTTCATCATCTTTTTTATCTTTATCATTTATCTTTTGATAAAATTTTATAATAGCATTTTGAATTTTAGGGTTTGTTACAGGAATATCATTCTCAGGCATATCCCCAAAATCTTCAGGTGGTATAATATCATCTCTATTTAATGTCATATCTAGTGTTCCTTGATCTACTAACACCTTATCTATTCCTAATCTATGTAATTCAGATAGTACAATACTTTTATTTTTTGAATCTATCTCTCCTATCCTTATATCTATATTTCTACTTTTAAATTCTTCTACTGCATGTTCTGCATTTTCTTTACTAGTGAAAATCAAACTTCTATTATCACTATCAATATAAAGATAACCAGCTCCTTGGTTATACACTATATATAATTCTTCAGCATTAATAATTTGATTAATAATATCTTTTTCATTACTCATTTTTTCTCCCCCTAAGCTGTTCATTGTTTTAGTTAATCAACCTCTTTTTCTACCATATAATATAAAATTTGTTTTTTTATTCATTATAACACTTTTTGCTATTTTATGTAAACATTTTCCCTATTTTCAGTTAACTTTTGTATTATTTTTTTAACATTCTTATTTGAGTACCCACATACTAATCTTGCTTAAATATTAAATGAACTGCTTTTATTTTTTGGTTTTTTTTCTTTATAAAATATGTTAGAACAATACTAAAAAGTTAATTAACGGTACGAAAAGGATGGTTAGTATTTATTATGAAAAGAGAACTTGGTATAGCAAGATGTGGATTAGCTTGTTGTTTATGTAATCAAAATGATCATTGTTTAGGTTGTCATTCAGATTCATGTGCTGATAAAGATTGGTGCGAAAATAGAAAATGCTCTATAAATAAAAACATTGAAGGATGTTATGATTGTAATGAAAAATGCAATAAAGGTATTCTATCTAAAATAAAACCTCTTGCTTTTAAATTATTTATTCAAAGATATGGCTTAGATAAATTACTTGATTGTCTAGAAAGAAATGAAAAAAATAATATTATATATCATCGTGATGGAATCATTGGAGATTATGATAATTTTGATAATGTAGAGGATGTAATCTCCCTTATTAAAACAGGTAAAAATCCAAAATAAATATAATTTATTATATATAAGTTACTATATTTTTAAAAATACTTTAACACTAAAGATGTTATGATATCAAAAAAGATAAAATAGTTAGCTGGTATAGACTAGTTTGATTTCGGAAGAATTTCTATGTTTTAAATGCTATACTCCGCTAAGTATTTTATCTTTTTTTATTATAATATCCTTAGTACCATCCTTAATTTTACCAGTATAATATGTTGAAACTTTGAAAAAATATACGTTAGTAGATAGGAATTTTTCTTATTTATATAAGTTCATCTTTCCCATCTCTTTATAATATAAGTTCAATTATAACTGGAATAGGAGTTTCTCTTTCTATATACATACTTACTATACTAAGAAAGCCTGAATCTGTAATAGTTTCATGTATCGTAATTATTGGTATTATGATTAATTATGCTACCCAACTTAATTCATATAGTTACGCAATTAATAAGACAATTGATACTGCTCTTGGAATAGTAATTTCTGTTTTAGCGAAAAAACTATAGGTAAATGGCTAAAAAATAATGATATCAAAAACAACATAATAATAGCAACTAAATTAGGTGCACTTCCTAAAGATAATAAAAATACAGGTTTTTCTAATATGCAAGGTTTAAGCAGAAACGTAATCTTAGAGAATGTAAAAAGATCTTTATATAATGACTTCGAAATATTTTAGATAAATTAATATAAAGCTGTATCAAAGTT
This sequence comes from Clostridium sp., assembly GCA_015058405.1. Lineage (GTDB taxonomy): Bacteria > Bacillota > Clostridia > Clostridiales > Clostridiaceae > Clostridium. The sequence goes on along the minus strand of SVCL01000053.1, from coordinate 31,330 downwards.
GTTTAAATTTATACTAGTTTCCTTAGTATATTTAGCATCTACTTTGATACAACTCTTATTTCTTAAATATTAAAACTTATTCCCAGCCTAAAGCTTTTCTCTTACTCTTTAAATCTTCAATTATCTTATTTGCTAAAGATTTTGCATCTACATCAACATTCATTGTAGAACCTAGAGTATCTTTTGTTCCTTCCATTATAAAGTCCATAACATTTTTTGAACCTTGTACTGAAGGATAAACACAGTGATATGAATTAATTCCAAATAATCTAAAGCTTAAAGCTGCTCCTATACCCTTCTCATTTGACCACTCAGGACTAGCTAATACATATGGCATATCTTTTATTGGATGTCCTGCTTCTCCTGCTATTCCTGCAAAAACACCTGTTGCTCTTGCATTATCTATACATTCTCCCATGTGCCATACTGGTGGAAGATCTTCTTTTTCTAAAAATCCTCTAAGTTTATCTCCTGTCTTGTCTAATGCTCCCATATTACAGAATCCTAATTTTAATAAAGGAAATGAAGCACAACCATTAGTTAGAACTAAAACATTATTTTTTAATAAAGTCTCAACTACATCTACTACTGCCTTTTCATATATTACCCTAGGATTATTACATCCAACTACATTTGCAATTCCTAAAATTTGTCCTGATTTTAATGCTTCATAAAGAGGCTTCATACTACCAAACTTTTGATTAATATATTCTACTGAAAAACCTACTTCTGCATCTACTTCATATGGAGGAATAAATACTGGTACTCCCTTTCTTTCTTTAAAACTTTCTATAGCTCTTGTTACTATCTTCCTAGCAATCTCTTTTGTTTCTCCTATATTAGAATGTTCATGATCATAAGCTATATGCTCTGCTCCTGGAAGTCTAGCCGAATCACTTGTTGTAATAACAGTTGTTTTATGACATTTAGCAACATCCATAATTGCTGGAAATACATCTTGAACATCAGCTACCCATAAGTCTAGTGCTCCTGTTCCAAGTACTAACTCTGCACCTACTGCATTAGAAAGAGGAATTACCCCATTATATCTATACATTGCTGATAATCCAGAACAACAAATTCCATAAAACTGAATTCCTTTAGCACCGCTTTTCTTAGCTAACTCTATAAATTCTTCACTTTGACCTTGCTTTACTATTTCGCTAACCAAAACTGGTGAATGTCCATGAACTGCAATATTTACATATCCTTTCTTTAATGCTCCAACATTAACTTTTGAAGTACATCTATTACCTATTCCAAAAAGACTATCTGTTGCTATAGCAGAACCTACTACCCCTGAGAATACAAAAGTTAAACCTAATCTTAGAAACTCTTGCATTATATTCTTCCAGTCACCATCAGTAGTAGCACCCGATCTATGAAGGGATTCGAAAACCTCATGATATGCACTTATAGGAAGTATACCAAGGTCCTTCCAGACTTTAACTCTTTCTTCTGGTGCACAAGCTTTTAAAGTTTTATATTCTCCAGGAATAGTTCTTGATAAGTCTTCTAGTAATGCATCAGCAAGTTTTGAAGCTACTTCATTTATAGTTTTTCCTTCTACTTCTATACCAAATTGTTTTGCTGTATTTATAACCTTATCTACACCTATTATAGGAATATCCAGTTTTCCTTCTGCAGCATATTTTAATGAAAGCATAACTTCTCTTGCATGTTCACCATGAGCTGCTACACCACCTGCTAAACTTCTTAAAAGATTTCTAGCTACTATTAAATCATGATCTGCACCACATACTCCCTTAGGACTCTTAGGCGTTATTTTACATGGCCCCATATTACAGATTTTACAACAGACTCCTGCTAATCCAAAGCTACATTGAGGTTTTTGTTTATCAAATCTATCAAAAGTTGTATCAAGTCCTATTTGTTCCATATGTAATATCATTTCTCTTACTGCCTTATCAGGAGTTTTATCTAGAACATCCTGCTTTGAAGGGAAGGTTTTTCTATACTCAGCTACTGCTTTCATGTAATCTTCAGTACCATTTCCTTTTTTGTGATTATGATCATGGTAATGATCTCCTATTAATTCATGATGGTACTTCACCTTTCCAAATAAATCTTTTAATATAGTATTCATATATTTTGCCCCCTTAATTTTAAAAGTTTATATTTTAAATGTAGTATTCTACATTTTCAGTAGCATTTTGTTCTAGTAAATGAAAAATTCTATCTTTCAAATTATAAAATTCTGTATCATTTCTATTAATTGGTTTTTCTAATTTATTAGTTAATATATGTTTTACTCTTCCTGGATGAGGTGACATAATAACTATTTTACTTCCTAAAAAAACTGATTCCTCAACATCGTGAGTAACAAATATTATAGTTATATCTTCTTCTTTCCATATATTAACCATATCTTCTTGCAACTTATATCTAGTTATAGGATCTAAGGCTGAAAAAGGTTCATCCATAAATAATATTTTAGGCTTTGTAGCTAGTGCTCTTGCAATTGCCACTCTTTGTTGCTGCCCTCCTGATAACTCCGAAGGATACCTTTTTTTAAATTCTTCAAGTCCCACAAGTTTAATATATTTATCGCTAATTTCTTTTCTTTTTTCCTTAGGAATCTTTAATGTTTCTAATCCTAACTGCACATTCTTTTCTACATCTCTCCAAGGCAAAAGTCCATAGTTTTGAAATATTGTTACTCTTTCTATTCTTGGTTTTTCTACTTCTTTGTCATCAATTAATATCTTCCCTTTTGATGCTTTAGTAAATCCAGCTATCAAATTAAGCAAAGTACTTTTCCCACATCCACTTGGACCTAATAAACATACAAATTCTCCATTATCAATATTAAAATTAATATTTTCTAAAGCTTTACTTTCTACATTATTTCTACTAAAAACCTTAGATACTTTTTCTATTCTAATGCCCATAAATATCCCCCTTAATTAAATCTGCCCCATTTTACTGAAATTCTTTTTTCTAAATATCCAATTAATTTATCTAATAAAAGTCCAATAATTCCTATAAAAACAATACCTGCAAGTAAGGTATCTGACCTTAAATTATTTCTCGCATCTATAATCAAATACCCAAGACCTGACTGAGCCCCTACCATTTCACCTGCTACAAGAAAAATCCATGCACTACCAAGAGCAATGTGCATAGCATTTGCTATATAAGGAAAAATAGATGGTAATATAATTTTGAATATTATTTTTAATCCTGTAATTTCAAAGTTATCTGCTACTTTTAAATATATAGGATCTATCTTTTTAACTGCTGAAACTGTTGATAATAAAACTGGAAAAAATGCAGATATGAAAATAATAACTATAGCTGGTAAATTTCCTATTCCAAATGCTATTACTATAAAAGGAAACCAAGCTGTAGGCGATATTGGTCTCAAAACCTGAACTATAGGATCTATAATATCCCAAGCTCTTGGAAACCACCCTAAAATAAGACCTAAGATTATTGCTACTATAACTGAGGATAAATAACCAATAAAAAATCTATATAAACTTATTCCAATATACTCAAATAATACATGATCTTCAATTAACTCTTGTATAGCTAATACCACTTTTAACGGAGATGGTACAGAACTTTTGCCAGCTTCCCCAAAACTTGATATTAAACACCAAAATACTAATAGTATAGATAAACCTATAACTATATTTAGCCCCTTTTTTAACTTCATTACTTTAGCCCCCAATCAATTAATGAATTATCTACAAAGTCTTCATAACTTGGCACATTATCCATAAGCCCCATCTCTTTTAGATAATCTCCAATAACTTCATAGTCTTCCTTCTTTATTTTTAAATCATCGAATTTTATTAAATCTAAGGAAGTCTCAAGCACTTCTCTTTGAACCTTTAAGAATTCTTTTGCCTTTTCTTTAGATTTATCCTTATTTTCTTCTAAATATTTAGCTACTTTTATATAATCTTCTGCTAATGTTTTAGCTGTTTCTTTTTGATTATTTATAAATTCTTCCCTAAATACTAATGCGCAACAGATAGAATTATTTATTATATCTGAAGATTCCTTTAACACTTTTCCATTTCCATTAACTACTGCTTTTGCTCCAAAGGGTTCTGCTACACAATAACCATCTATTCTACCTTCAAATAGTGCTACTGCCATTTCTGATGGTGGAAGTTCTGTTAAATTTATATCTTTTATCGACATGTTTTCTTTTTTTAGCATTTCATAAAACAAAATATTATGAGTAGATAACTTATTAGGTATTGCAAAATTTTTACCTTTTAAATCCTTAACGCTATTTATGTTTTCAGAAACTACTACTGCATTTCCATCTCTATGCCCAAGTGCTACTGCTTTTAAATTAATACCTTGCATCTTCGACTTAATTGCTAATTCTATTAATACTGATGCCCCTTGAATCTTCCCTGAATTTAATGCTTCCATAAGTTCAGACCAAGATCCAAATTTAATTAATTCTACACTTTTATTTTCTAAGCTTTCTTCAAATAAAGGTAATGCATGTGTTATTGCTAGATAACCAATCTTAACTTTATCACTACTTTCATTAGTTCTTGAACATGATATAAATGTTGTAACTATAAAAAATATTAAAGTAAGAACTATCCCTCCTTTTTTGATTTGCCCCAAATATTTCATTACTTATCACCCCAACTTTTTAATTCAGACAAAATTAATATGATTTAAATTATACCATTTATACCAAAATCGTCAAGTTTTTTTATTATAATTTCCTTATTTTAAAAAACATCTTTGTCATGCTCCTTTATACTTAGCTATACGTAAAAAAAACCACAGGGAAATCCCTGTGGCAATATAAACCATGTTTAAACAATCTAATTATCTTAATAATTGAAGAACGTTTTGTGGTTGTTGATTTGCTTGTGAAATCATTGCTTGTGCAGCTTGTTGTAAGATATTGTTCTTTGAGAAGTTTGTCATTTCCTTAGCCATATCTACGTCTCTAACTCTACTTTCTGCTGATGTTAAGTTTTCTTGAGCGTTATCTAAGTTAGAAATTGTGTATTCTAATCTATTTTGAACTGCCCCTAGAGCTGATCTTTGAGAAGATACTGTTTCGATAGCTGCATTAATTACTGATATTGCTGCTGTAGCGTTTGCTTGTGTAGCTAACTTAGTATTCATATCGTTAACCTTTAATGCTGTAGCTGTCATTTGGCTAAATGTTACTGATATTGTTTGATTACTGTTTGCACCAACTTGGAATTTAACTCCTGTACTAGCTGCTGAGAATAAAGTTCTGCTGTTGAACTCTGTTTGTTGTGCTATTCTTGTTATTTCATCTTGTAATGCCTTAACTTCGTCTGTTATAGCTTTTCTATCTGAATCAACGTTAGTATCATTTGAAGATTGTACTGCTAATTCTCTCATTCTTTGAAGAATGTTGTGAGTTTCATTTAAAGCACCTTCTGCAGTTTGAACCATTGAAATACCATCTTGTGCATTTCTTGAAGCTTGATTTAAACCTTTTATTTGAGCTCTCATCTTTTCTGAAATTGAAAGTCCTGCTGCATCATCACCAGCTCTGTTTATTCTTAAACCTGAACTTAACTTTTCCATTGATTTAGATGCTTTGCTTGAGTTTATTCCTGCGTTTCTTAAGGCATTAGCTGCCATCATATTATGATTAATTACCATTTTAAATTTCCTCCTTGATTGTTAACCGACTTCCCTGTCAATTAATCTTTGTTCTTTAATTATTTTTTCTTTTGTAAGCTTACATTTTAATATTCGACACATTTTTTAATTACTTTATACTTTTTTCAAAATTTTTTTCAAAAAATTAAGAGACTATATCAAATATATTAAACCGAAGATCTTATAGCTTCTCTTTTGATACAGCCCCTATTAAATAATTCTTATATACTAATGTGTACAACCATGATGATTACATGAATGTTCCATTGAAAATTCAACTAACTTTCCAGCTTTATATGCATCTATATTTTCTTTAATAGTTCCATCTATAGCTTTAAACACCTTAATTCCTCTTTCATTTAAGCCCATTATAGCTCCTCTACCTATACCTCCAACAACTACAGCATCAACTGTTTCATAACTTAATGCTTTCATAGGTTGACAATGCCCATGTTCATGACCTAAATCACCATTATTAATATTTCTAACTTCACCTTTTTCAAGATCACATACAACAAACATTGGAGCTGTTCCAAAATGTCCATATGGAACACTTTCCATTCCTAAATTCTCTTTTACAGGAAAACAAATTTTCATCTTAATATCCTCCTCAAAACTTTCTTTATTATAACATTTTTTATATTTGCAACTTTCATTGCATTTAAAAGATACAGTTATTTCTCCTTTAATAACTCTATCAATTGATGACTTAATTTTTTCTAAAGAAGACTTATTAACTTTATATACTATACGATATCCTCTCTTACTACCTTCAATAAGATAAGCATCTTTTAAAACTTTAATATGTTGAGACACTGCTGCTTCACTAATATTTAAATGATTAGCTATACCTTTTGCACAAATATTTCTCTTAGCTATTATTCTTAATATTTTCACTCTAGTTTCATCTGATAGTGCTTTAAATATCCTAATTTCTTCTTCCATCATAAAATACCTCGTAATTTAATTAAGCAACTGCTTAATTAAATTATACATCTTTCCCCTTCACATTTCAACCACAATATGTATTTTTAAAAATATTTTCACAAAATTAATAGTAGCTATATCAACAGTATTTAAACCAAAGATATTATAGTAAAAAAGATAAAATAATTAGCGGAATATAGCATTTTGATGAGGATTAGCATTTTATCTTTTTTATACATAACATCTTTAGTTCTATAAAATTACTTTTGATACTAGCTACTATTTTTATTTAAATTTATTTTGTTATTATGCATAACTTTTAAGGATTGTCATTTTACCTTTCACCTTATATTTTCCTAAAGAAGAAGGTATTAAGATACTATCCCCTTTATTAATCTTCAAAGTCTCTTCCTCAGAAAATAATTCCCCATTTCCATCAACACAAGTCAATATATAGAAACATTCATTACTACTTCTAGATTCAACTTCATCTTTTACTTCAAACTTTTCTATTGTAAAATAATCACACTTACATAAAGTTGTTTTATTATAATTTTCAAACTCCTCCAGCTTATTTTTATTCTCATTTATAGCTTCCAGATTAAAATCTATAGCTTCTAAAGCCTTCTCAATATGAAGTTCTCTTGGTCTTCCATAATCATACAGCCTATATGTAATATCGCAATTTTGCTGTATCTCTGCAATTATCAACCCTTCACATATAGCATGTATAAGACCACTTCTTATTAGAAAACAATCCCCTTTCTTAACTTCTATTATATTTAAAAACTCTTCTGTTTTACCTTCATCTATTGCTTTCTTAAACAATTCTTTATTACACTTCTTAGTACCAACTACAATCTTAGCTCCTGGTTTTGCATCAACAACATACCAAGCTTCAGTCTTTCCAGATTCATTTTCTACACGTTTAGCATATTCATCATTAGGATGAACCTGTACAGATAACTTTCCTTTTGAATTAATCAATTTTACAAGTAAAGGAAACTTTTTATGATTAAACTTTGAACCAACTAGTTCTTCACCATATTCTTCACATAACTCTAATAAATTCTTTCCTTTTAAAGGACCATTTGATACTACTCCTGTACCATTAGGATGACATGCAATATCCCAACTTTCCCCTATATCTCCATCAGGTAAATTATCTCTAAAGCTTTCTAAATCTCTTCCTCCCCATATCTTTTTATAATATATATTGTCAAACTTTATTGGATACATATTACATTTCCCCCTTTATCTCCTTTATATAATATATTATATATCTTTATCTAATATTTTACTATTATCCTATGACATATCTTTTTTTGAAAAAGTGAATATTATTTTTATAAATACATAACTTTTAAATTTATTTATGTATATAAATAAAACAATTTGACTATAATATTATTGTGAGCATTAGAAGAGTCTATTCGTGAAAAATCTTCTACTTAAATAACTTTAGGGCATCAGAATCATTTCAACAGATGATATAGGTAAAACTAAAGTTCATTTATTCACAAAAAGAGCTATATTTGAATTTTTTTATTCATTATATAGCTCCTCTTTATTTAGAGTATTTTCATATTATGTTTTAACAGAAATTAATATTAAATTTAAATTTGATATAATTATTTCTTATGTAAATTATAAAACTTCCTTAACCCCATCTTACGATTCTCTGAAATTAATGTTTTCTTTACATCTTCAATAGCCCCCTCCAAATGAATCCATTAAACTTCTAATGTTGTGTATAATTGTTGAAGTTAATGCAAAAAAATGTTACTCTAACACTACCAAATTTATTAAAGAGAGGTATACTTATGATAAAAATTGATAATTTATCCTACTCATTTCCTGAAAAGGATCTATACAAAAATATATCATTTACATTAGAAGATGATAAACATTGTGCTTTTATAGGTACAAACGGTAGTGGAAAAAGCACACTTATAGATATGATTATAAATCCTGATAAATATTTATTTGATGGAACATTAGAAAAATCTGAAAACTGCAAAATCGGTTATGTACGTCAATTTGCAGAGGATGATAAAAATAGAGATATTACAGTCTTTGACTACATATGTGAAGAATATATAAAACTTCAAAATGAAATTACATCTATTTGTACTGAAATGGAAACATCTTCTGATATAGAGCCATTATTAGAAAAGTATCAAGAGGCTTTAGATGCATTAGATTCTATAGGTGGAGATGAATTCGAAAATAACGTTAATAAAAAATTAAATCTTTCAAATTTAATGAAGCTTAAAAATACATTGATATCTGAACTTAGTGGTGGTGAATTCAAGCTTATTCAAGTAATTAGAGGAATGATGAATAATCCAGATCTTATAATTATGGATGAACCTGATGTATTTTTAGATTTTGATAATCTAAATTCTTTAAAGAATTTAATTAATTCACACAAAGGAACAATGCTTGTAATTACTCATAACAGATATTTATTAAATGATTGCTTTGATAAAATTATTCACCTAGAAAATATGGAGATTCAAGAGTTTGATGGAAGCTATATTGATTATAACTTTGAACTTCTACAAACTAAGGTAGAATTGCAAGAACTAGCTGCTGCTGATACTGCTGAAATTGAAAGAAACGAAAAGTTAATAGAAAAATATAGAGAACTAGCTAGTGAAAATGCTGAACGTTTTAGAGGAAAAACACTAAAAGCTAGAATTAAAATTCAAGAAAGATTAGAAAAGCGTAGAATTAAAGCTCCATTTTTAGCTATTAAAGAACCTGATATTAACTTAAATACAAATAATGAACTTCCAGAAGAAACTACTATTTTTAAAGTTCATAATTACAACTCAGCCTTTAATGATGTCCTATTTGAAGATGTTAGCTTTGAACTTAAATCTACTGATAAAGCTGCCATTGTAGGTTCAAATGGTACTGGTAAAACCACTTTACTTAATGATATATTCAATAATAATAGCAATTCTATTGAAATATACCCAAATGTTCAAATGGCTCTTTTATCTCAGCTAAAATTAAAAACAATAAATGAAGAAAATACTATACGTGAAGAATTTATTGAAGCTGGTCTTAAAAATAACGAAGAGATTATGAATCATATTTCAGAGTATGGTTTTGAAAATGAGGAAATAGTTCATCAAACTATAAAATCATTATCTGGTGGAGAAAAGAACATGCTTCAATTAGCTAAAATCTCTATTAGTAATGCAAATATGCTTCTTCTTGATGAGCCAACAAGTCACTTAGATACATATTCACAAATAGCATTAGAAAAGGCTATAAAAAATTATAATGGTGCCGTTTTAATGGTTTCACACGACTTCTACTCTATTGTAAATTGTATGGATTATATTTTAATTGTTGAAGATAAAAATATAAGAAGAATGAATATGAAGAAGTTCAAGAAAATGGTCTATGAAAATCACTTTGGAAAAGACTATCTAGAAATTGAACAAAATAAAAAGATCACTGAAACACAAATAGAATTAGCTTTAAAAGATAATGATTTTACTCTTGCTAAAGAATTATGTGAAAACTTAGAAAAACTAGTTAAAGCACTACAATCATAATAAAAATGAGGGCTCACCTTGTATTTGAGCTCTCATTTTTTATCTACATAATATATTTAATAGGTTGAACTACTACTCCACTAAACATTCCAGTAGCATTTCCTATTTCTATATCTTTTATAAAGTTAAATTGTAAAATCCTATCTCCCTTAATATTATTCCATTTTATAGTTCCATCCTCTGAATTGTAAACACCATTATAATTTATTGAATTAATAGAATTTATCTTATTTCCTTCTTCATCAAGTAATGGATTTTTAAGTGTAAAAGTATCTTTAGTTACTATAGAGTTAAACCTAATTGCTTGCATTCTTAAATCTACATTTGTTAGTTTTTCTAACGTTCTTAATGGACTTATATCTGAAATATTATTTCCAAATAAATTCAAATATGATAAGTTAACTAATTTACTTAAAGGAGCTAAATCCGAAATATTGTTCTCTGGTAAAGAAAGTATCTTTAAGTTTGTAATATTAGCTAAAGGTTTTAAATCCGAAATATTGTTTCCATAAAGATTTAAGAAGTCTAAATTTATCAATTTAGAAATTGGTGTTAAATCACTAATATTGTTATCCTTTAATTTTAAATTAACTAAGTTAACTAAATTACTTAAAGGGTATATATCTGTTATTTTATTTTCTGCTAAGGATAAGTCTTTTAAGCTTGTACAATATTGTAATCCTTCAATAGATTCTATATTCATATCATCTGCCTGTAGATTAGTTATTGTAGATAACTCTTCTTTTGATAATACATACTCTTTATCTTTGCCTAAAGCCTTTATTATAGCGCTTCTTAAATTATCATCAGGAATGTTAACACCTTGTTTTAAAATTACAGGCTTATTTACCACTCCACTAAAATTAACCTTTTCATTTCCTATAATTACATCTTCATTAAAGGAATAAGTTAATGTTTTACTTTCCTTTAATCCACTAAATTTAAGAGTATTAGTATCCTTGTCATATATACCATTATCACTAATATTACTTATGCTATCTACTTTAGTATTGTCTAAAGATGTAACAGGATTAACAAATTCAAAATCATTAAAGAACTCACTTTCCTTAAGATCTACTACTTGATTATAAACTTTTAAGAACTTAGGATATAAGTTTTCTAATTGTCCTAAAGCACTTAAATCAGCTACCTTATTATCATTTAGATATAAAATTCTTAATTTGCCTAATTTACTTAAGGAACTAATATCTGAAATGCTATTATTATTCATATATAGTATTTTTAAATTCACTAAATTACTTAAAGAATTTATATCACTAATCTTATTATTACTTAAATCTAACTTATATATGTTTTTTAAATCTTTTATAAAACTAATATCAGTAATTTCATTATTAGATAAATCAAGTTCTTTTAGATTAGCAGCATATTGCAAGCCTTCAATAGATTTTATCTTATCCCCATCTTTCAAATCTTTATAATCATCTAAATCTATTTTTTCAATAGATTTAATATCCTCTTCTGTTATATTATCATCAGCAGATTTCCCAATACTTTCTAATATTACTGTTCTTAACTTATTATCAGGAATATTAATAGACTCTGCAGCCTTTACTGTATTAGAACTTATCATTAGTGTTAACATTAGTATTGATAAAACAATAGCTAATATTTTTTTATTATTCTTCATACATCTCCCCACCTTACTTATTATTTCTGTACAATACTTTTTACAAGTAATAGTATTATTTTCGTAATAATAAGATTGCAATTTAGGATATTGCTGAAATTTTGTAAATATATACAATTTGCATGTCGAATTAAGTTGGTTTCTAAATATTAACAAATTCCATTGTCTTTTACTTATGTGCATTTTATATAAAAATTAAGAACCGAAAACTTACATTTTCAATTCTTAATATTTTTAACTATTTTCATTTAAAAGTTCTTTTCAAAAGCAACTCTTTTAGCACCATCAGCTAAATAAATAACACCACAATATATAAAGCCATTTTTCTCAAGAAACTTTTGCATTGACTTGTTATCTTCATGAGTATCTACCTTTAAACAATGAATTCCTTCATCAAGACAGATCTTCTCCGCTTCCTTTATTATTTTACTAGAAACACCTCTTCCTTTAAGGCCGCCATCTACTGCTATCCTATGAATAACTCCATACTCATCATTTGTTATCCAACTGCCTTCATAAATATTTTCATAAGTTTTTTCTCCCATTAAAGTATAACTTTTATTTTAGCATTAATATTAGTATCTTAAAATAAAAAGACCATGCCTATACCGCATAGTCTTAATGTTTAATGTTTAATATTTTATTAATAAGGATATACATACCCTTCCTTAGGAGCTTCTATTTTTTCTATATTATCTACATGAATAACAACATCATCATTATCTTCTTCTATTTTACCATTAACTTTTACCCAAGTTTCATTTGGTAAATTAACAGGTTCTTTAAAATGACATAAATAACCTACCATCTGCATATCAGCTGCGCAACAAGTCATCATATATCGAGCTAAAGCAAATTCCTTATCCTTCATTGTTTGATCTTTATATATAAAGCCTGTAACCTCTATTTCTCTACCAACATACTCTTTATGATTATTTCCTATCTTATCTAAGTAAGCTACATATTGCTTATCATTTATTACTATTTTCTCTTTCTTATTCTCCTCTTCAGAATTTTCTTTTTCCTTAGGTTTTTCATTATCAACCTCTAAGGAATCATCTTTAGTTTTTTCTTCTGTTAAGGCGCTAGCTTCTCCCCCCTGAAGTTTAGATGCAGAATTGAAATTACTATTACCTACTGAAACAAATATAATTAAAGGTATTAAAAAGATAACGTAATTCTTAAGACTTCTTTTTACCATCTTATCCTTAAAAATATTAAACACTAAAAATAATATAATTATTCCCATTAAAACCAAACTAATCTTTGCATAAGGTATTATTCTAGGATGAACATAACTTGTTATTGTATTATCTTTTAGAAGCACAAAATAAAACACAAAAAACCCCAAGATAACCATTAACTTTAAAATAACTTCAACATTTACTTTTTTCAAAAACTTCACCTCACATAAACTATACAGGTATTATCATGAGTACAATAAAGCAAACTAACATAATTGCACCTATTAACTTTATTACAAATGACTTCTTAAAACTTCCTAAAAGCATCATAGTATTTTTTATATCAATCATTGGGCCAAGTACTAAAAATCCAATAACTGATGATTTAGAAAAATTATTTAAAAATCCCCTTGCTATAAAAGCATCTGATGTAGAACATACTGAAAATACAAAAGCAAAGAACATCATTACTAAAAGTGAAGCTCCTTTAGTATTTGGTATAAAGTTCAACATATCTTTACTTATTAAAACTTGCATGATACTTGAAGCCAAGGCACCTACTATCATATATTTTCCTACGTTTATAAATTCATCTGCTGAAAGTAAAATTATTCCCTTAATCTTTGTAAATACATTTTTACTATATACATAATCACCACTACATAACTCACACTGGCAATTAAATATATAATCTGTAACTACATCTTTTGAATTATACCTATTCATTAATAATCCTATGATAACTGAAATAACTATCCCTAAGGCTACCCTATAAAAAACTATTTCCTTATTAGCAGGAAACGCATATACTGTAGACATTATAGATATAGGATTTACTATAGGAGCCGATAGCATAAAGGTTACTGCAACAGAAAGAGGAAACCCCTTCTTCAAAAAACCTCTTGCTACAGGGATAGTACCACAGTCACATACAGGAAATAGTATTCCCAATAAGGATGCAATTATGCATGATATAAAACTATTCTTACTTAATAACTTTGATATAAGATTTTCTGATATACATACTTGTATTATTGAAGATACAAAAGCCCCAAGTAATATAAAAGGTACAGTTTCTATAATTATTCCCATAAAAATAGTATTAAAAGTATCAATATAACTTGTATCAGTAAAACTTGAAATCTTTTGACTTAAGGTTGGTAAATATAAAAGTGCTAGAAAAAAACATAATAATGCTGTAATACTTACTAAAACTTCACCTAAAGATAATTTTTCATTAGAAGAATCTAAACATATTCTTCTTTTGGTGATTGACTTTTCCTCCTGCTCTAAAGTAGAGAACTCATATATCTTAGCTACTTCATTAATACTTCTTATATTTCTTTTTATATTCTTTATATTTTCTTTACTCATGTTTTTAGAGTTTGTAAGTATTATAGTATCACTATTTACAATATGCTCCCTAATTTTATTTCCCATATTCAAAAGATACATATTAGCTGTTTTCATATTTATAACATCTATAATCCTATGTATCTTAAATAAATTATCCATATAGGGCTCACTAAAAAAATTTAATAGGTTTTCCGTATCTCCCATACCATTGAACTCTATAATAATTCTATCAGGATTAAATCTAGTTATTATATTTTTAAAGAACTTCTTATCAAAAGACTCATCCATATCTCTTTTTACTAAAAATACCCCTTCTTTTTCTCCTAAGTTCATATCTTCTTTACCACTTTCATTTTGTATAACCACTATACTCTCAGAACTTTCTTCTCTTTTTTGCAATATGGACTTAATAAATGTAGTCTTACCAGATCCTAAAAAGCCTAATAGTATATCAACCTTAATCCTCATAACAACTTCACCTATTCTTTCTTTGCAAACCCAAATAACTTATCTAGCTTCTTTGTATCTATGCTTTCCCCTATAATAGCTATCTTTCCAACTTTTTGACTTACTATAGCATTCATTTGAAAACTTCCTGGTGTATAATGAAATTCCACCCATTTTCCCTCTTCTAATTGTACTATCCCCTTTCCTCTTAAAATATTTCCATAATCTTCTGCGTTTATTTTTTCTGTAAAAATGTTTTTAAGCACAGCTCTAGAAAAATTCCTCTTAGTTTCTATTCCCCAACTATTAAATACACTATTAGCCTTGTGACCTTTATGAATCATAGCTGGTTTTTGAAGTGTAGAAACTCTATTAAAAGATACCTTATTACAAGCTTTCTTTTTAGTAATATATAAAATATCATTTCCCTCAAATTCATCTAAAGTTGCAGTTATTATATTACAATTTTTATTTAATGATTTAATAGATTTAACAGCTTCATCTAAACACTTTTCATTATTATTTCTCTTAGAAGCTATTATAGTATCTGCCTTCTTTATTTGATCCTTATAAAACTCTCCAAAATTATCAAGATATGTCTTATAATTTATAACATCTACTACTGTATAAGTATTATTAACTTCTACACTATCTATTTCCTTGCAAGATTTAACAATATCAGTAAGCTTAGCTACTCCTGAAGGCTCTATAATGATTCTATCAGGAGAATACTTCTTAACTATTTCTCTAATAGCATCTTTAAAATCTCCAACTAATGAGCAGCATATACATCCAGAATTAATTTCCTTTATATCTATATTAGTTCCCTTTAAAAGATCACCATCTATAGAAACTTCTCCAAATTCATTTTCTATTATGGCAAGACGTTCTTTTTTCAAATCACTATCTAGTAATTTTTTTATTAAAGTTGTTTTACCTGCTCCTAAGAATCCAGATATAATATCTATTTTTGTAATCACTTTTCTCACTCCTTATCCTCTTACTACCTTTTTTAATAGAAATGTAACTAGAAAGAAAATAGAAGATACAAGTACTATTGTTGCTCCAGAAGCAGACCCAAGATAATAAGACAAAATTAGTCCTACTATTCCTGAAGTTAATGCAATTAGTACTGAAAATACTACATATTCTTTGATATTTCTAGCTATATTTCTTGAAGCTGCTGCTGGCAATACTAACATTGAACTAATAATAAGCACTCCTACCCACTGAATAGATACTGTCACAATTACAGCTACAGCCATAGTAAATATATACTCATAAAACCTTGTATTAATTCCTTTACTTCTTGCAAAGCATTGATTTATACCAACAATAAGTAATTTATTAAATATAATATTCCATATCAATAAAACTGCTATAAATACTATAAGAAGTACTTTTAGGTCATCTGTAGTAATACTTAATAAATCCCCTATCAAATAATTTGAATATTTATTAAATCCACCTTTATATGAAAGTATAACTATCCCAAGAGCTACAGCCGTAGAAGAAAATACACCTATTATAGTATCTGTAGATGATGTATTTGACTCCTTAACCTTTACTATAGCTATACTTAAAATTATAGAAAATACTATCATTGATAACTTAACATTACTGACCTTTAATATTACACCTAAAGCTATACCTGTAAGAGCAGAATGTCCTAGGGCATCTGAAAAAAAAGCCATTTTATTATTTACCACCATAGTTCCTATACTTCCAAACATAGGTGTTACTAAAAGAACACCTATAAGAGCATTTTTCATAAAATTATAATCAATAAAATCAAAGGGAATTAAAAATTCTAAAATATCATAAATTAAAGCCACTTCTTCACTTCCTTATACTCTTCCAAAAACTTCTATAACCTTTTCATTGTAAAATATATTTTTTGAAGTATCCATAGCCTCAATAACTCCATTATTTAAAAATGCAACCTTATCAACATTATCCTTTAGAAGTTTCAGGTCATGTGTAATTAATATTACAGTCATATTATATTTTTTTCTAAGTTCTGAAATCATCTTATAAAATAACTTAAGACCTTTTTGATCTATTCCTGATACTGGTTCATCTAAAAGTAAAATATCTGGTATAGGATTAATAGCTAAGGCTAACAATACTCTTTGTAATTCTCCCCCTGATAAAACACCTAAACGTTTATAAATAAGATCTTCCCCTTCTACCTCCTTTAACATTTCTTTTATTTTCTTTCTCTTATACTTTTTTAATGGTAAATACACTGGTATCTTTCTTAATAAAGCTCCAAAGACCTCTTCTACAGTAAGAGGTGAACTCAAATCAAATTCAAGCTTTTGTGGAACATATCCAATACATATATTCTTATGTAATTTACTATTTTCATTATTAAAAGAAATAGACCCATTATAGTCTATTTCTCCTAATATTGATTTTAAAAGAGTACTTTTACCTGCTCCATTTATACCTATTAAAGCTAAAAACTCTCCTTCATTAACTTTCATATTTATGTTATTTAATATAGTATTTTTATTAATTTTTACACTTAAGTTTTTTAATTCTAAAAAACTTAAGTTTTCATTAATATTTGATTCTAATATTTTTTTATTACTATATATCATTTTAAAGCTTCCTTTAATACCTCTAGATTCTTATCCATTATCTTTATATATGCATCTTTTTGTAATTCTCCTGTTACTGCTGGATCTAGTGTATATACCTTGCTACCTGTTTCACTAGCTATACTTTCTGCTGCTTTTTTAGGATATTGAGGTTCTGCAAATAAAGCTTTAATTTTTAATTTTTTAACCTTTTCTATAGTATCTTTCAACTCTTCTGCACTAGGTTCAGTTCCTGGCTCTCTTTCTATAACATCTACAATGTTTAAATTAAATTCTTTTGCAAAGTAAGGAAATGCTTCATGAAATGTAATTATATCTTTATTAGGCAATAAATCTATTTCCTTATGCATTTTTTCTTTTTCTGCCTCAAGCTTCTTTATATATTCATCAGCATTTTTTGTATATTCATCCTTATGCTTAGAATCTATTTCTACTAATTGATCTCTTATATTTTCAACTTGCTTAATATTATCTGAAATACTTACCCATACATGAGGATTATCTCCTTCATCTCCATCACCTTTAATAAGTTCTATTCCTTTGCTAGCTTCAACTACCTTTAAATTAGGAATTTCATTTGTTACCTTTTCCATAAATGACTCCATGTTTGCCCCATTAATAACAAAAGCATTAGCCTTCTCTAAAGTTTTCATATTTTCTGTTGTAATAACATAATCATGCAAACATCCTGTTTGTGGCTCTGTCATATTAGTTACTTCTACACCCTCTACCCCTTCTACTATATTTAAAGTAGATATATACATAGGATAAAATGAAGTAACTATTGTAAATTTTCCTTCATCCTTTGCTTCAACATTTTCTTTTACGCCTTTATCACATCCACTTAACATCATGGAGAAAGATAAAGCTAATCCTAGAATACTAATAATAATCTTTTTCAAAAACACTGCCCCTTTCTAAATGCAAACTATTTGCATTTGATAGGTAAATTATAATTCTTTTCCCATATAATTGCAATACCTATTTCTTTTTCCACATCTTTTAGTACTCTAATTATTTTCTACATACTTGACAACTTATATTAGAAAGCTATTAGTGGGTAGTACTTCACTTTTAAATTTTTTTATTTATAAATGTAAAAAAAGTTGAGATTCTTTTTATCTCAACTTTTTTTAATACACATCTGTGTTCTTATAACTTAAATATTTATTCTAAATTTAATTTCTTTTCTAAAATATAATTACAAACTATAAATAATATAGCAGAAATCACTAATTGACTTAAAATTGCAAATAGTACATTAAGTTCAAAAACATATGGTCCGTTATTAACATTCCAAAAACTAAAGTTAACAATTCCAGATTTTAATACAAAAGATACAATTATATCCCAAACTATATTTATTAACATAAATCCACCGAAAGAACCTAATATTCTATGGTTAGGTACTAAATGTCCAATACACATAGAAGCATATAATACAAGAACTCCTAAGGCAATACTAACTATTAATAATAAAATCATTTCTAATGGAATTATATATAAATGTCCTCCTGCTATTTTATTAGCTTGAATAAAAGCTTCAAAAACTTTACCTAAACCATCCCAAGCTGACTTAATAGCATCAACATTAATAACTAACAAAATAACAGATATAAGAGATACTAAACCACTACCTATTACCCATACAGTTGATACTATAACTTTTGCCCATATATTTTGAGCTGTAGTAACTGGTAATGTATGCATTAAATATCCTTCATCTTGAAGTAAATTATTATAAAATCTTTGTAGAATAATTACAAAAGTCATTACAAAAATAGCCACCATTATTGCACTATATACTATACTTGAAAACCTAAAAGCATAGTTATCCCATGTTTTACCTAACCCGTCCCTTGCTCCAAATAAATTATTAATTATAGAAAATAATACAAGCGCTCCATATAAAGGTAACAAAATTCTACTTGTTGCCTTAAATTCATATTTAATTAAGTTTTTTAACATCTAAATACCTCCCTAAATAAAGCATCTATACTCTTACCCTCTTCTTCTCTTATCTCTTCTACACTCTTATATAAAGTTACATTTCCATAAGATAAGAAAATTACATCATCTAGTATTTTTTCTATATCAGAGATAATATGAGTTGATATAACTATTGTTGAATTCTCATTATAATTAGAAATAATAGTATCTAATATATAATCTCTTGCAGCTGGATCCACACCTGCTATAGGTTCATCTAAAAAGTATATGTCTGCTTCTCTACTCATTACAAGTATAAGCTGTACCTTTTCTTTAGTTCCTTTAGACATAGTTTTTAATTTATCTGTTGGATTAATATTTAACTTTTTAAGCATGTCATAAGCTTTTTCCTTATTAAAATCATTATAAAAGTCATCAAAGAAGTTTATAACCTCTGAAACTTTCATCCAGTTATTTAAATAAGTTCTTTCAGGTAAATATGAAACTATTTTCTTAGTTTCAACTCCTGGCTTATTTCCACCAATTAAAATTCCACCTAAACTTGGCACTAATAATCCATTAGCAATTTTTATAAAAGTACTTTTTCCACTTCCATTTGGCCCTAAAAGTCCAACTATTCTACCTTTTTTAATTTTTAAATCAATACCTTTTAAAGCTTCTTTTTGACCATATCTTTTGCTTAAGTTATTACATTCTAATATGATATCATTCATATTAATTTACCTCCTTAGCCACATCTTCTACTATTGAAATAATTTCTTCTTTAGAAAATCCTAAACTTTTCATCCCATTAATAAATTGTTCTACTTTATCTTTAGCTAAAGAAATTTTTACTTCCTTAATCATATCAATATCCTCCGTAATAAATCTACCAGATGTTCTCTGACTATATATAAGTCCTGTTTTTTCTAGTTCAGTTAAAGCCTTTTGCATAGTATTAGGATTTACTGATGCCTTTTTAGCCATATCTCTAACAGATTCCAACTTTTCACCAGACTTATATATACCTGATACAATCCTCAATTCCATCTCCTTAATTATTTGTTTATAAATAGGAGACGAATTATCAAATTCCCAAGACATATTATCCCTCCTTTAAAATTGTATTACTGTATTAACCTCTTAATACAATAATACAATTCACACCATTTAATGTCAATACTTTTTTTAATTAAATTATAACTTTTATCATTTTATAATTTAAATTTACAAAATTACATATAGCGCAATAATTTCATCCATTATTTAATTTAATTAAATACAACATATTACTTTTTACCTTTCCATTATCTCAAATAATCAACAAAGTTAATTTTATGTAATATTGTTTAAATTTTTAAAAATTTTGTATATAATATATATTTAATAAGAACTATCTATGGAGGTGATTACCGATTTTGTGCTTTTTAATTACTCATACTATTATTCAAATAAAAAAATAATTTAAAAGGGGAGAATTTTAATGAAAAAAGCTAAAGAACTTATAGCTATACTTCTAGCTATATTTCTATTTTTACCAATGATAAATAGCACCAATGCTTTTGCAGCTGATTACAATACGATCTTTACTGATTCAAATTTAAAAGAGGTAATACTTACTACCCTAAAAAAAGACTCAAACTATTGCATTACTCAAAAAGATCTAGAATCCATAACTACTTTAAATGCTTCAGAGAAAAATATTTCTTCAATAAAAGGTTTGGAGTATTTAACCAATCTATCTATACTCTTTTTAAATAATAATAATATAAGTGATTTATCGCCCTTGAAAAATTTAACCAAACTTAAACAGTTAAATATCAGAAACAATAATATTTCTGATTTAACTAGCCTAAATAATATAACTACTCTAAATAACTTATCAGCAGCCAATAACAAGATAAGCGACTTAACACCAGTAAGAAATTTAACTAACTTAACCTATTTAAATTTATATGGCAATAAAATCACTTATTTAGATCCTTTATGTTCACTTACTAACTTACAAACTTTAAATTTAAATTTTAATAATATCTATGATATAAGTAACTTAAGTAAGCTTCCTAAACTTACTTCATTAGAAGTTGCAAATCAAAATATAGAACTTAAAGAAGAAAATACTTCAAGCTCCTTTTATATTAAAAATCCAATTAAAAATTTATCAGGTTCTTTTGTGAATGATTTTACAAATATAAACTATTCAGGCCTTTATAATCAAACTACTAATACATTAGAATGGCACAATATAAAAAGCACCTTAAGCTTAAAGGCATCTTTTCAAGATAATATTACTATAGGAAATAGTAATACGAAATTTAGTGGTAATATCTCAAAAAGAATAGTATATACAGGAGAAGGAATATTATTTTCTGATAGCAACTTAAAAAAGGAAATACTTAATACGTTAGATAAGCCATCTTATTATCCTTTAAAGGAAGAGGATTTAAACTCTATAACTAATATTAATCTAGACTCTAAAGGTATCTCTTCATTAAAAGGATTAGAATACTGTAAAAATATAACCTCCATATCATTATCAGATAATAATATAGAAGATTTATCACCTTTAAGTAATTTAACAAACTTAAAAACTTTAATAATAAGAAATAATAATGTAAGTGATTTATCACCTTTAAGCAACCTTACCAATTTATCCTTCTTAAATATATATAATAATAAAGTAGAAAGTATAGCTCCTTTAAGTAAGCTTACTAAATTAACCACATTAACTATGGCGTATAATTATATAAACAACTTGAAACCCTTATCAAATTTAGTAAATCTAACTTATTTAAATTTATACAGTAACAATATCGAAGACATATATCCTTTAAGCTCTCTAAAGAACTTAACTTATTTAGATTTAAGTAAAAATAAAATTTTTAATCTAAAGCCTCTTTCTACTTTAACTAAACTAATGAACTTAAATTTACAAGAAGAATCAATAAATTTACAAGAAGAAGATTGCTATAGAAACTTCACTTTAAAAAATCCATTAATTAATATAGATAGCTCCCCTATTACTGGCATCTCTAATATTAGTTCTAATGGAAAATATGACTCCTATAGTAATACTCTTTGTTGGACAAATGTAAAAGCATCAAAAACTCTTACTTTTAACTTTGCACAAGAAATAAAACTTAATAATCTCTCAGCTAATTACAATGGAATTGTAAAAAAACAAATAAATTTTGTTGATAAAATAATTCCAATAGAGGATATAAACTTAAAAAAGGCTATCCTTGAGCTGACAGATAAAAAACCTAATACAGATGAAGTTACAACAAATGATTTAGAATTTGTATCTAGCTTAAATTTAGATAATAAAAATATTACTTCCCTTAAAGGACTTGAATATTGCAAAAACTTAGTAACTTTATCTTTAGCAAATAACAATATTACTGATTTAACTCCTTTAAGCAACATAAATACATTAGAATCTTTAAACTTAAAAGGAAACAAAATTAGCAACTTAAATCCTTTGTGTAACTTAATTAAATTAAAGATATTAAATGTCTATAATAATAAGTTAACTGATATTACAACTATAAGTAATTTTAACAACTTAATTTCATTATCTTTAGCCTATAATTCTATAACTAACTTAACACCAATAAGAAATTTAATTAAACTTGAGTACTTAAATCTTGCAAATAATGAAATTAACAATATATATCCTTTAAATAATTTAACAAACTTAACTAACTTGAACCTAATGAATAATAAAATTAGTAATATTTCTAGCTTAAAACCATTAATAAATTTAAATACTTTAAGCTTAAGTGGACAAGTCCTGACTTTACCAGAAGAAAAATGTTATCGAACACTAAGTGTATCTAATCCTATAATAGGAGTTAATAATAATGCTATAACTAATATTTCAGGCATCTCCTCTTCAGGAACATATAATAGCTCTACTAACACTATAGAATGGAATAATATAAAAGGTAATGAGACATTAGCATTTAATTTTAATGATACAGTTAAAATAGGTAAATCTAACGCTGTCTTTTCTGGAATTGTTCATAAATATGTTACCTTCGAAGATGTAATTATAAATATACCTGATGAAAATTTAAAGAAAGCTATTTTAACCAAAGCAAATAAAAGTCTATCTGATAATGTTACTTCTAATGATTTAGAATTCTTGACTAGTTTAAACTTAAGTAACTGTAATATTACTTCACTTAAAGGATTAGAATATTGTACTAATTTAACTTCTTTATCTTTAGAGAATAATAAAATTAGCGATTTATCTCCTATTAGTAAGTTAACTAAACTAGAAGAACTAAACTTAAAAGGAAACTCTATAGAAAAACTTAATAATTTATCTACTTTAGTTAATTTAAAAATATTAAATCTTTATGATAATAAGGTAACTACATTAGATTCATTAAAATATCTAACTAAACTTACTTCTTTATCATTAGCTAATAATTCACTACGTAACATTAATGCATTAACCTATTTTAAAAATCTTACTTACTTAAATTTATATAATACTGGTTTAAAATCAATTATCCAGTTAAGTACATTAACTAACCTTATAGGTTTAAATATATCAGGAAATAGTATTTATAATATATCTCCATTAAAGAATTTAACTAAACTTACTACATTAAATTGCTCTGGTCAAAATATTACATTACCAGAAGAAGAATGTTATAGAACCCTAACAATTGCTAACCCCTTAGTAAACTTTAACGGTTCATTTATAACTGGTATAACTGATATTAACCATAATGGTATATTTGATGAATATGATAACACTATTACTTGGGATAATCTAAAAAGCAGCACTACCCTTTCTTATAAATTTGCTCAGAAAATAACTATAGGATCTGCTACTACTGAATTTAGTGGTATTGTTACTAAAAAGGCAAAATTTCAAGATGTTGTTATAGATATACCAGATGAAAATTTAAAATCTGCTTTTATTGAACAATTTAATAAAAACCAAGGAGATGAAATTACATCAAATGATTTGGAATTTGCTACTTACTTAAAATTAGATAATAAAAATATTACAAATCTTACTGGACTAGAATATTGCAAAAATCTAAGTACCCTATCCTTAGAAGGAAATAATATTAGTGATTTATCTCCTTTAAGTACATTAACAAATTTAAATACACTTAATTTAAAAAACAACCAAGTTTCTGATGTGTCACAATTATACAATCTTGATAAATTATTAGATTTAAACTTAACAAATAATGAAATGAAAGACCTTACTTCTTTAAGTAACTTAACTACATTAACCACTTTATCCTTATCTAATAATAATATCAGCAACTTAAAACCTCTAAGTAATTTAAAAGACTTATCTTATTTAAATTTAGCAAATGCTAATATTAGTGATATAAGTTACTTAAGTTCATTAACTAATTTAACTAATTTAAATCTTAGATGTAATTGTATTGCTAATCTTTCACCGTTAAAAAACTTAACAAAAATGAAAACACTTAACCTTACAGAACAATTAATTACTTTGCCTACAGAAAATTGCTACAGAGATTTTTCTATAGCTAATCCTTTAGTTAATGTAAATTCTCTACCATTAGAAGATATAATAAATATAAGTAATCATGGTGTATATGATAAAACTAGTAATACTATTAACTGGACAAACATTAAAGAAAATATGAAATTAAACTTTAGTTTTGATTCAAAAATAACTGTAGGAGTAGCAACTTGTAACTTTACTGGATCAGTTTTTACTGAGGTAAACTTTAAAGATATGATAATTAATATTCCTGATGAAAACTTAAAAAAGATAATTTTATCTTTATCCTTTAAGAGTTCAAAAGATGATGTTACTACTAATGATTTATCTTTTATAACTAGCTTAAATTTAGATAATAAAAATATTACATCCTTAGAAGGATTACAATATTGTAATAACTTAGTTTCTATTTCAATGGTTAATAATTCTATTTCAAGTTTAGCTCCATTACGTAACTTAACCAAAATAACTACTATGAGTTTAAGAAATAATTTTATCTCTGATTTAAGCCCTTTATCTAATATGCATGAATTAACTACATTAAACCTTTATAATAATAAGGTTAAGGATGTAACACCACTATCCACTGTTACAAGTTTAACTTCGTTATCTTTGCCAATTAACGAAATAGAAGATGTTAGTCCTTTAAAAACATTAGTTAACCTTACTTATTTAAATTTATATAATAATAAAATACATGATGTATCTTCACTTGATACATTAATTAATTTAACTTACTTAAATTTAGGAGATAATAATGTTACTGATGTTTCAGCTCTAAAAAAATTAACTAAATTAACCTGCTTAGAATATTAATTAGATTAAACTGTATAAAATGAATATCACAATACTAAAGATGTTATAATATCAAAAAAGATAAAATAATTAGCTACATATAAACTGTTTGATTTCGCTAATTATTTTATCTTTTTTTGTTATAACATCATTACTTTAATACTTTAGATATAGTACTATTTTTAAATTTCCACTTATATAAAAACGCCAAAAATAATATTTGTTGAAAACACTTCCTTTTTATGTATAAAATATATATTGATGGATTTAGAAGGGAGGTTTGTTGAAATATATTTAAAAATATTTAATTGAAAAATAAAAATCCGATAATTTCAATATCAAGGAGGATTAATATGAAAAAAAATAAAAAAATATTATCTATAATACTTTCAATTTTATTAACGTTAACAACGGTTAATACTACTAATGTATTCGCAAGTACTACTGATGATTTAATACCAGATAAAAACCTAAAATCATCTATTATTGAAACATTAAAGAAATCATCTGATTACACAATAACTAAAGATGATTTAGCTAAAATAACCACTCTAAAAGCAGATAGTAGTAATATCTCTTCTATTGAAGGATTGCAATATTGTACTAAATTATCTTTTTTATCTTTAAGCAATAATAACATTAGTGACCTTACTCCATTAAGTAACATTACTAGTTTAAGTCAATTATCATTAAAAGATAATAATATTAACAACCTTACTCCAATATCTAACCTAAAAAACCTTACTATATTATCTTTATCAAATAATAATATATCTGATATAGCTTCCATTAAAAATTTATCTAAGCTATCATACTTAAATATTTATGGAAATAAAATCAAAGATATCGCACCTTTAGAAGGATTACGTAACCTAGAAAATTTTAATGCAAACAGCAATAGTATTGTAGACATAAGACCTTTAAGCAACTTACCTAAATTAAAAACTCTAGATTTATCTAGACAAAACATAACACTAGATGAAGAACATTTATCTAATGAAATAACTTTAAGTAATCCTTTAATTAATGTTAATGGATCACCAATTACTAATATTTCAAAAATTAGTGATAATGGAACTTTTGATTCCACTTTAAACACATTCAACTTCAATTTAGAAAATGATAAGAACATTTCTTTTGAATTTAGTGAAAAAATAACTATAGACCAACTAACCTCAACCTTTTCAGGAAAAGTAAGTAAAAATATAATACTTGATTCTCCAGAAGTAAACTTTACTGATTCAAATTTAAAATCAATAATACTAAAAAAACTTAGAAAAGATTCAAATTATAAAATTAAGGTAAAGGATCTCTCTACTATATCTGAACTTAATGGAGATGAAGAAAATATTACAAGCCTCTCTGGATTAGAATATTGTACAAACTTAACTTCATTATCCTTAAAAGGAAATAATATATCTGATATAAAATCAATATCTAAATTAACTAATTTAACTTTCTTAAATTTATCAGGTAACTTAATAGAAGATATATCACCTATTTCTAATTTATCTAAATTAAATACTTTATCTATTTCAAATAATAATATTGCTAATTTATCACCTTTAGCTAATTGCAAAGTCTTATCTTACTTAAACCTTGCATGTAATAAAATTTATAATCTATCACCATTAGCTAACTTAAATACTTTAACTAACTTAAACTTAACAGAACAAAAAGTAGAACTTCCTGAAATAGAAGTTACTAAAGACCTTGTATATTCAAATCCTTTAGTTAGCTTTGACAATACTCCTGTTAAGTCTATTAATGATATAAAATATAAAGGATTTTATGATGAAAATACTAACACTTTAAATTGGTTGAACATAACTAAGTCTGCTGATTATTCCTTTAACTTTAACGAAGCAGTTACACTTAATAAGCTAACTACAACTTTTAGTGGACATGTTTCAAGATCTGCTATTTTCAATTATACTGATGCTAACATAACAGATTCTTCTTTAAAAGATGCTCTTCTACATGTTTTTAATAAGACATCTAACGAATTTATAAGTACTAATGATTTAGCTAGTTTAACAACTTTAAACTTAGATAACAAAAATATCACTAATATAGAAGCATTAAAATATTGTACTAACTTAAAAACATTATCTATAGCAAATAACAATATTAGCGATTTATCACCATTAAAAGATTTAACACAATTAACTAGCTTAACACTTAAAAATAATAATATAAGCAACATATCATCTATAGAAAACTTAACTAACTTAACTTTCTTAAATGTTTCAGGAAATAATGTTAGTGATATATCTGTATTAAATGGTTTAACTAAATTATCTATGTTATCTTTATCTAATAATAAAATAGCAAATTTAAAGCCTGTAAGTAATTTAAGTGATTTAACTTATTTAAACCTTTACAAAAATGCTGTTTATGATTTAACACCATTAAAGAACTTAAATAAATTAACAAACTTAAACTTAAGTGAACAAAATATAATAATGCCATCAGGCACTTCTACTAAAGATGTTATAATTGCTAATCCATTAACTAATATAGATGCAACAGCCATAAAAAATATTACTAATGTTAATAATTCAGGTACATTCTCAAGTTCTGAAAATACAGTAAAATGGCTTAACATTAGAACATCTGGATGTTATTCATATAACTTTGAATCAATAATATCACTTAATTCTATGGAAGTTAAATTTACTGGTCGTGTTAGTAAAGATATAACTTACAAATATAATGAAGTTAACATCAAAGACGAAACATTAAAAGCAGCCTTCTTAGCTGCTCTTAATAAGACTTCTAATGATATTTTAACTGTTAATGATCTTGCAAGCATAACCAAATTAAATTTAGATGATAAAGGAATTTCTTCTTTAGAAGGATTAGAGTATTGTACTAACTTAACTACACTTTCTGCTTCTAATAATAATATTAATGACTTATCCCCTTTATCTAAATTAATTAACCTAAATAACTTAACTCTAAAGAATAATACTATTTCTGATTTAAGTTCTTTAAATAATTTAAATAATTTAACTTTTTTAAATTTAGCTAATAACAATATATCAGACATATCACCACTAAAAAAATTAACTAAGCTAAATATTTTATCTTTACCAAACAATAAAATACAAGATATTTCACCTTTAGCTTCACTTATTAATTTGACTTATTTAAATTTATACAAAAACTGTGTATTTGATATTTCAAATTTAAAATATCTAACAAATATTACGACTTTAAATATATCAGAACAATTTATAACTCTACCAGCTGAAAACACATATAGAAACTTTAATTTAAAAAATCCTGTAGTTAACCTTAATAATGTTAACGTAACTAATATTGATAACATTACTTATCCTGGTAATTATAATGAAAGTACTAATACTATTGAATGGACTGATATAAAAGAAGATAAAATGTTATCTTTTAATTTCAGTGAAATACAAACACTTGGAAAAGCTACTACTAGCTTTAATGGAAGAGTCATAAAAAATGTTATTTTTGTTGATACTACAATAAATATACCAGATGAAAATTTAAAAGCTGCATTACTTGATGTATTAAAAAAATCTTCTAGCGATTATATTACTACTAATGATTTAGAATTTTTAAAAGTTTTAAACTTAAATGATAAAAATATTTCTTCTTTAGAAGGATTACAATATTGTACTAATCTATCAACTTTATATCTAGCAAATAACTCTATAGAAGATTTATCACCTATATCCTCACTAAAATCACTAACTAACTTAAATCTACAAGATAACCATATTAAAGATATAGCTGCATTAAGTACTCTTACTAGCTTAAAGGATTTAAATTTAAAAAATAATTTAGTTAGTAACTTAGATGCTTTAAGCACACTTACTAACTTAACTAGCTTAAATTTACTAAATAATAGTGTATATGATTTATCACCTATGAAGGACTTAACAAATTTAACTGTACTTTCATTAGCTTGTAATTATATATCTGATTTATCCCCATTAAGTAACTTAGTTAAGTTAACATATTTAAACTTATATAAAAATCAAATAACTAATGTACAAGCCTTATCTAATTTAGTTAATTTAACAACATTAAACATTGCCTTTAATGATGTATCAGACTTAGAGCCAGTAAAGAAATTGCCAAAGCTTACTGATTTAAGTTGCTAAAACCTTAAAAGAAGCTATATCTTCAAATTTAATGGAGATATAGCTTCTTTTATATACTTATATAACTTTTTTTTATTCCTTGTATTAACTACACCTATCAGTAGTTAAAAATGTAATTATTGACATATATTGTTTGTTATAATACTATTAACATAATGTTAATTAAAATAAAGAGGTGTTTAAAATGGCAGTATTAGTTACAGGAGGAGCTGGATTCATTGGAAGCCATACAGCAATAGAATTATTAAAAAATGATTACGAAGTTATCATATTAGATAATTTATCCAATAGCAAAGAAATGGTTATAAGTGTTATTAATAAGTTATCAGGCAAAAAAGTCAAATTCTATAAAGTAGATATGAAGGATATAAATAGTTTAAAAGAAGTATTTGCTGAAAATAAAATTGATTCAGTAATTCATTTTGCAGGATACAAAGCAGTTGGAGAATCTGTTAAGATTCCATTAAAATATTATGAAAACAACTTACTTTCAACTATAAACTTATTAAAAGTTATGGAAATGTATAATGTTAATAATATTGTATTTAGTTCATCAGCTACAGTTTATGGTGCTAATAACATACCTCCATTCAATGAAACTATGAGTACTGGTGCAATTGATCCTTATGGATATACTAAAGTTATGATAGAACAGATATTAAAAGATGCACATATAGCAAATAATAACCTTAGTGTTTGTATCTTAAGATATTTTAATCCAATAGGTGCTCATGAAAGTGGTGAAATAGGAGAAGATCCTAATGGAATACCAAATAATTTAATACCTTATATAACTCAAGTAGCAGTAGGAAAAAGAAAGTCATTAAAAGTATTTGGAAATGATTATCCTACCAAAGATGGTACAGAAGTTCGTGATTATATACATGTAGTTGATTTAGCTAAAGGACATATTAAAGCTTTAAAGAAAATAATAAACTCAGGTAATATTGAAATATATAATTTAGGAACTGGAAAAGGTTCTTCTGTACTTGAAGTTATAAAAGCTTTTGAAGAGGCCACAGGCATAAAGATTCCTTACGAAATCACTAAGCGCAGAGAAGGTGACTTGCCAGCAACTTTTGCTAATCCTTCAAAGGCACTTAAAGAATTAGACTGGAAAGCAGAAAAAAGTTTATATGATATGTGTAAGGATTCATGGAGATGGCAATCTAAAAATCCAAATGGATTTAATTAATTTATTTAAAAAATACAAAAAAGATAACTCTATAAAAATTCTCAATAATTCTTTAAATACATTTTCAAAAGAATACTTTTCCCTTAATATTCTTTTAATAATTAACTTAAATTAGTAAAAGTCCCCACTTCTATAATTTATATATTATACCCTTGGTTTTTCTCTCATAAAATTCTTTTTGGTTATACCCTTTTATTTTCTCTCATAAAATCTTTTTGTTATACCCTTTTATTTTTCTCTCATAAAATCTTTTTGTTATACCCTTTTATTTTTCTCTCATAAAATCTTTTTTGTTATACCCTTTTATTTTTCTCTCATAAAATCTTTTTGTTATACCCTTTTATTTTTCTCTCATAAAATCTTTTTGT
>SVCL01000052.1 GCA_015058405.1 Clostridium sp. | reverse complement strand
GAAAAATTCTCTGATAAGTGGTAATTTGTATGTGTAAAAGAGAAACAAGCTAGGAGTGAAGGAAGAAATATGACAATGGTTTTAGGCCCAAAGAAGGCATAAACTGAGAGGAGGAATTTAGCAATGCCAAAAATGAAAACTCATAGAGGTGCAGCAAAAAGATTCAAGAAAACAGGAACAGGAAAATTTAAGAGAGCAAAGGCTTTCAAGAGCCATATCCTTACTAAGAAGAGCCAAAAGAGAAAGAGAAATCTTAGAAAAGTTGGATATGTTTCAACTACTCAAGAAAAAGCAATGAAGAAATTATTACCATATCTATAAGAATTGGTACAGGAGGTTTAAAGAATGGCAAGAGTAAAAAGAGCGGTAAATTCTCGTAAGAATCATAAAAAAGTTTTAAAGCTTGCAAAAGGATACTATGGTGGAAAGAGCAAGTTATTCAAAACTGCTAACGAATCAGTAATCAGAGCATTAAGAAATGCTTATGTTGGAAGAAGATTAAAGAAGAGAGATTATAGAAGACTTTGGATAGCTAGAATTAATGCAGCTACAAGAATGAATGGTCTTTCATATTCTAAATTCATGAACGGAATGAAGTTAGCTGGAGTTGACATAAACAGAAAGATGTTATCAGAAATAGCTATCAACGATCCAAAGGCATTTGCTGATTTAGTAGAAGTAGCAAAGAAACACGTTAACGCTTAATAAATATATATATGATACTTAGAAATGCGGCTTATTGGTCGCATTTCTTTTTATAGAAAAATATATTAATATATTTTTATGTAATTACAGATATTATAAAAAATATAAAGTGAGAGTTTATTAAAAATTGGGGTAATTATATGGATATTAAGAATAAAAAAAATAAAAAAGGTTTTACAGGTGTACAAATTTTAACTATAGGATTTGTTATAGTAATATTAATAGGTAGTTTATTATTATCACTACCCATTTCTTCAATTACAAATGAGTATACTAATTATTTGGATTCTTTATTTACATCTACTTCAGCAGTATGTGTTACAGGTTTAGTAACTTTAAACACAGGTGCTCACTGGAGTACTTTTGGTAAGGTAGTAATTATAATATTAATACAAGTAGGCGGCTTAGGCTTTATGTCTATTACAGCCTTTATAGCAATGCTTTTAGGTAAAAGGATAACATTAAAAGATAGATTATATATACAGGAGTCTATGAATGCTTTTGAAATACAAGGAATTGCTAAGCTTGTTAAATATGTAATGAAGTTTACTTTTTCAGTAGAACTTTTAGGAGCTATACTTTTATCTTTTAAATTTATACCTGAATACGGTTTGAAAAAGGGAATAGGATTTAGTTTGTTTCATTCTATTTCTGCTTTTTGTAATGCTGGATTTGATATAATTGGAGATGGAAATAGTGTTGTATCTTATTCTAATAGTTCTTGGGTATTAATTGTTTTGAGTTTATTAATAGTAATTGGTGGATTAGGATTTGCTGTTATTTTAGAGCTATGGAATTATAAAAAAGTAAAGAAATTAACAGTTCATTCAAAGATAGTTTTATCGGTAACATCAGTGCTAATAGTGGTTGGAACTATTTTTATATTTTTACTTGAATATAAAAACCCATCAACAATGGCAAATATGAGTTTAATAGATAAAATTACAAATTCTTTGTTTACTTCTGTATCACCTAGAACAGCTGGGTTTAATAGTGTTCCGTTAGATAAATTAACTAATGCAAGTATTCTTATGACTATATTTTTAATGTTTATAGGTGGTTCACCAGGATCTACAGCTGGAGGAATAAAGACTACAACTTTTGGAATAGTAATTTTAACTTTAATAAGTGTTATTAAAGGGCGTGAAGATACAGAAGCCTTTGGAAGAAGATTTTCTAAAGAAACAGTATATAAATCTTTTGCTTTGTTTATGATAGGAACATCTATTGTTATACTAGTTACTATGGCTTTAACTATAACTGAATATGGAGTACCTTTTATAAGTGTTTTCTTTGAAGCAACTTCTGCATTTGGAACTGCTGGTCTTACTTTAGGGATTACTTCAGACTTAAGTATTATAGGAAAAATAGTTATAATAATTAGTATGTATATGGGAAGAGTAGGTCCTTTAACAGTTGCGTTAGCATTAACACGCAGACAAAAGAAGCAAGGATATAAATATCCAGAAGGAAAAATATTGATAGGTTAGGGGTTTTGAAATATGGCAAAGAAACAATTTGTGGTTGTAGGAATAGGAAGATTTGGTTATTCTGTAGCTAAAACATTATATGAATTAGGAAATGATGTTTTAGTAATAGATGAAGATGAAGAAAGAGTTCAAGAAATATCTGATGAAGTAACACATGCTGTACAAATGGATGCAACAGATGAAAGTGCCATTAAAAGTTTAGGAATGAGAAACTTTGATGTTGCGATAGTAAGTATAGGTGGTAATATACAATCGAGTATAATGGTAACTTTATTACTTAAAGAGTTAGGGGTTAAATACATAATAGCTAAGGGAAATAATGAGTTACATGCAAAAGTTTTATATAAGATAGGTGCAGATAGGGTTATTTTACCAGAAAAGGATATGGGAATAAGGGTAGCTCATAATATAGTATCATCTAACATTTTAGATTATATAGAACTTTCAGAAGACTATAGCATTTTAGAGATAGAGGCCTTAGAGATATGGGTAGGAAAGTCTCTTAAAGACCTAAGACTTAGAAGTACGTATGAAATAAATGTTATGGCAATAAAAAGAGGTGATGAAGTAAATATATCACCAACAGCTGACGAGGTTATAAGAGAAAAAGATATTTTAGTTGCTATAGGAGCAGGTAAAAATCTTGATAAGCTTGAAGGTATGATAGTTAATTATAAATAGTAAAGGTGTGTTTAGTTTGGTTTTCATAGAAAGTAAAGATAATAGTTTATATAAGGATACCAAAAAGCTTAAAGAAAGAAGAGGAAGAAATAAGAGTTCTAAGTATATAATTGAAGGATTTAGATTAGTAGAGGAAGCTTTTAAAGCAAATCTTCCTATAGAATATATTTTTGTAAGTAATGAAGAAGAAAAAAGAATAGATAGATATTTAGGAAAATATATTAATGAAAAAACTAAGATTTTTGGATTAAGCGATAATCTATTAAAGGAGTTATGTTCTACAGAAAAGCCGCAAGGTGTAATAGCAGTAGTACAAATGAAAAAGGTTGATATGGCCCTTGAAGGAAATTTCTATTTATTATGTGATAAAGTTCAGGATCCTGGAAATTTAGGAACTATAATAAGAACAGCTCATGCAGCTGGTGTAGATGGGATAATCTTAACTAAGGGTACTGTAGATGTATATAATGATAAAACTATAAGATCTACAATGGGCTCTTTATTTCATGTTCCAATAATAAATGACGATGATGAATTAAGTATTACTAAAAGTTTGGTGAATAAAGGATTTTCTTTATTAGCTACTTCTTTAGAAGGCGATAAGGACTTTTTTAAAGAGGACTTAACAGGTAAGATTGTTATATCTGTAGGGAATGAAGGAAATGGAGTAAGCGAAGAAGTTTATAAGCTTGCAGATAAAAAGGTTAAGGTTCCAATGCCAGGAGGAGCAGAATCATTAAATGTAGCTATAGCTACTTCTGTAATTTTATATGAAAAAGTAAGACAAAATAGTTGATATTTTGATGAAACATAGGTATAATATGAAAGTAATAAAATAATGAAAAACTATGATTGAGAAAGTAGGCATAATGAAGCTTTCAGGGAGAAGAGGCCTTAGACTGTAAGCCTTTTTAAGAAAAGTTATGTTGAAGTTCCCTCAGGAGTTCTAGCTGTGAAATATTTTAGTAGTAGCTAGCGGGAAACCGTTAATTTATTAGAGTTGGGTATATTTATTGTATGCCAATTAGGGTGGTAACGCGGATATTTCGTCCCTTTTTAGGGGCGTTTTTTTTATACTCAAAATTATAGTGCCTCAAAAAATCAAAAAAGAGATAAATAAATATTCTTTTATTTCTAAGTTTTTAAAAGGCTAAAAATTAAACTTGAAAGGAGAAAAGCAATGCAAGAAAAGTTAATGCAAATTAAAGAAACAGCTTTAAATGAAATCGCAGAAGTTAAGACTACTGCAGAAGTTCAAGAACTTAAAGTTAAATATTTAGGTAAAAAAGGTGAACTTACTACTATATTAAAGAGTATGGGAGGTCTATCTAAAGAAGAAAGACCAATAGTAGGAAAGATGGTTAATGATGTTAAGAAGATAGTTGAAGAAAAACTAGATTCTGTAGCTTCTGAAATAAAAGAAAAAGAAAAGAATGAAAAATTAAGAAATGAAGTTATTGATATAACTTTACCAGGAAATAAAAAGGTTATAGGAAAGAGACATCCACTTGAATTAACTGTTGAAAAGATGAAAGATATATTCATATCAATGGGATTCACAGTAGAAGATGGTCCAGAAGTAGAGCTTGATCATTATAATTTTGAAGCTTTAAATATACCAAAAGATCATCCGGCTAGAAGTGAACAAGATACATTCTATATTAATGATAATATAGTTTTAAGAACTCAAACTTCACCAGTTCAAGTTAGAGTAATGGAAAAGCAAGAACCACCTATAAAGATGATTTCTCCAGGTAAGGTTTATAGAGCTGATTCAGTTGATGCAACTCACTCTCCAATATTCTATCAAATGGAAGGTCTAGTAATAGATAAGGGAGTTACTTTTGCAGATCTTAAGGGAACATTAGAATTATTTGCAAAGAAAATGTTTGGTAATAACGTAAAGACTAAGTTTAGACCACATCACTTCCCATTTACAGAACCATCAGCTGAAATGGATGCTACATGTTTCGTATGTGGAGGAAAAGGATGTAACGTATGTAAAGGTTCAGGATGGATAGAACTTTTAGGATGTGGTATGGTTCACCCACAAGTTTTAAGAAATTGTGGATTAGACCCAGAAGTTTATAGCGGATTCGCTTTTGGATTTGGTGTTGATAGAATGGTTATGCTTAACTACAAGTTAGACGATATCAGATTATTATATGAAAGTGATATGAGATTCTTAAATCAATTCTAAAGGAGGAAGGTTAATAATGAAGGTACCATTTAATTGGATAAAAGATTATGTTGATATAAATGTAGAAGCTAAAGAACTTGGTGATATTTTAACATTAACAGGTTCTCAACTTGAAGAATTAGAAATTCAAGGGGATAATATAAAAAATGTAGTTGTATGTTTAATAGAAAAGATTGAAAAACACCCAGATGCAGATAGATTAAGTGTTTGTCAAATAGATATCGGAACAGAAAAGATTCAAATAGTTACAGCTGCAACTAACATGAAAGAAGGAGATAAGGTTCCAGTTGCTCTTCATAAGTCAATATTAGCTGATGGAACTGAAATTAAGAAAGGTAAGATGAGAGGAGTAGTATCTAATGGTATGTTCTGTTCAGAAGAAGAATTAGGTATTGCTGGAGATGAACCAGTTCATGGTTTAATGATTTTACCAGAAGATGCTCCTGTAGGAATGGATATTAAGAAATACCTTAAGTTAAACAAAGCTATATTAGATTTTGAAATAACTTCAAATAGACCAGATTGTTTAAGTATGGTAGGTATGGCAAGAGAAGCTGCTGCAGCTTTAAAGACTGAATACAGAATGCCAAACATGACTTTTGAAGCTAAAAATTCAAAGAATATAAATGATGAAATAAAAGTTGAAATAAAGAGTGATCTTTGTAGAAGATACATGTCTAGAGGGGTTAAGAATGTTAAAATTCAACCATCACCAGGCTGGATGCAAGAAAGATTACTTGAATCAGGGGTAAGACCTATAAATAACATAGTTGATATTACTAACTTTGTTATGCTTGAATTAGGTTCACCAATGCATGCTTTTGATGCTAGACAAATAACTTCAGGTAAAATAGTAGTAGAAACTGCAAAGAATGGGGAAAAGTTCACTACTTTAGATGAAGTAGAAAGAGAATTAAACTCAAATGTTCTTTGTATCAAAGATGGAGATAAGACAGTAGCTTTAGCAGGTATTATGGGTGGATTAAAATCAGAAATA
Organism: Clostridium sp.; assembly: GCA_015058405.1. Lineage (GTDB taxonomy): Bacteria > Bacillota > Clostridia > Clostridiales > Clostridiaceae > Clostridium. The sequence continues at coordinate 47,308 of SVCL01000052.1, read as the reverse complement.
CAAGATGATACTACAGAAGTTATATTTGAATGTGCTAACTTTGATGGAACTAACATAAGAGTTAACTCAAAAGCTTTAGGATTAAGAACAGAAAGTTCTGCAAGATTTGAAAAAGATATAGATCCAAACTTAGCTAAGCTTGCACTTGATAGAGCTTGTGCTTTAATTTGCGAATTAGGTGCTGGAGAAGTTATGGAAGGAACTATTGATGAATATAGACTTCCAAAAGAAATTTCTCATATGACAGTATCAGCTAGCTGGATTAATACTTTCTTAGGAACAGAAATTTCAACTGAAGAAATGAAGACAGCTTTAGATTCATTAGATTTAAAGACTGAAATAAATGGAGACAACTTAGAAATAACAGTTCCAACATTCAGAATAGATATAGCTATAAGAGAAGATATAGCAGAAGAAGTTGCAAGAATATATGGATATGATAAGGTTCCAACTACTGTATTTGATGTTACTCCAATGAGAGAAAACAAACATAAGAACGAAATATTAAGAGAAGTTGTAGTTAACGCTTTAATTGGTTCAGGATTAAATCAATCTATATCTTACTCATTTGTATCTCCAAAGGTACTAGATAAAGTAAGAATAGCTGAAGATTCTCCACTTAGAGAAATGGTTAAGATAAAGAACCCATTAGGAGAAGATTTCTCTGTAATGAGAACTACTACTTTAGCCTCAATGATGGAATGTTTAGGAAGAAACTATTCAAGAAATAATGAATATGCAAGTCTATTTGAAATAGGTAAAGTATACATTAAGCATGAAGATGAAAATGAACTTCCAACTGAAAAGAATGTACTTACAATAGGTATGTACGGAAAATGTGACTTCCTAGATCTTAAAGGTGTAGTAGAAAATGTTCTTGATAGATTAGGAATAACTAAAGCTAGATTTGTACGTGAAAGCGAAAATCCAACATTCCACCCAGGAAAAACTGCTGGAATACAATTAAGAGGAAAGAGTGCTGGTGTATTTGGAGAAATTCATCCAGATGTTCAAGAAGCTTATGATATAGATGAAGCTTGTTATGTTGCAGAATTAGATTTAGATTTATTATATGAAGCAGCAGATACAAACAGAGTTTATAAACCAATTCCTAAGTTCCCAGCTGCTACAAGAGATATAGCTGTATTAGTGGATGATGAAGTACTTGTAGGGGATTTAGAAGATACAATAAAGAGAGCTGGTGGAAACCTAGTTGAAAAAATAACTTTATTTGATATCTACAAGGGAGCTCAAATACCAGAAGGTAAGAAGAGTATTGCTTATGCAATAGTATATAGAGATCCTAAGAAGTCTTTAACTGACAATGAAGTAAATAAAGCTCATGACAAGATATTAAAGAACTTAGAAAAGAAATTTGATGCTCAATTAAGATAATAATTTAATATGAGATAAAAGTTAAGGTGCTGTATCAAAACATAGGTTTAAATATTCCTTTTGATACAGCATCTTATTTTAACGTATAAAAACTTTAAAACTTTTATGAATGAATAATTGAATTGGTAGAATCAGAGGATCTTTTAAGTTTATTAAAGACTTCTTGTGAATAATCATTTTTTGAAGTACCTGATAAAGCATCCTTTGTATTTATTATTACAAAATGTATTTATTTTCAAGTTATTAAAAGTGTGATATTTTCTAAGTTTTCTTGTATTATAAGAGTAAATTTCATATAATTATTTATATGGATTATGTTTGAGAGGTGTTAGGATGATAAAGGTTACAGTTAACATAAATGGTAGAGATTACAACTTAAAAGGTAAAGATAATGAAAATTATTTAAAAGAAGTAGCAGAGTTTGTAGATACTAAAATTAAAGAAGTAACTTCTAAAAATAAGTTCTTAAGTACAGAAGATTCTACGGTTTTAGCAGCAATAAATATAGCTGATGATTTATATGAATGTGACTTAAGTTTAAAAAGGTTAACTAAGGCTAAAAATGAAATAGAAGAAGAAAATAAAAATTTAAAAGAAACAATTAATGAATTGAACGAGAATATTAAAGCTGTAGAAAGTATGAAAGATGAGGCTATTAGTGAAAGTAATGCTGAAATTGAAAAATTAGAAAAAACTATAGAAGAACTAAAGAGTAAAAATAAAGAATTAGAAGAAAAAAATACTGAACTAAGCGGTCACAATAATAATTTACGTAATGAGGTAAATAGAATTAATAAGGAATTAGAAAAGTCTAATAATTTAAATGTAGTATTACAAAACAAAGAATCTAAGCTTAATAATGAAAATAAATCTTTAAATAAAGAAATTGAAAAAATGACTAATCTTAATTTGGATTTAAATGATAAAGTGGACAATCTTTTAAAGGTAAAAGAAGAAAATAAGAAATCATTAAATGAAGTAAAATATAATGAAAGTATTTTAACTGAAAAAATTGAGCTTCTAAATAAGGAAAAAGATAAGCTTACTAAGAATATTGAACTTGTAAATAAAGATAAAGAAGAATTACAAAATAACATAAAGTTATTGGAAGATGAAAAATCTAATTTAGAAAATGAAATAAGTTCTTTAAATAGTAACTTAGAAGAAATGAAAGAAAAAGCATTAGAGAAGGAAGCGGAAATATCTTCCCTTAAAGAAAATAGAGTTTCATTAGAAGCTGAATTTAATGAAAAACAAATAGCTATTAAGGAATTAATGAATGGAGAAATAGATAAAAAGCAAACTGAAATAAAAGACTTAGAAGAAAAAGTTGAAAGGTTAAACTATGAGAAGTCATTGATTTTAGAAAAAGGCAAAAAGTCTGGCCAAGAACTTAAAACTTCTAAATATAAAGTTCTGGATCTAGAAAAGAAATTATTAGATGTTCAATTTGAGCTTGCAAAGTTAAAAAAGGATCGTAATCCCTTATTAAGATAATTTTAATATTGTATTTAAGTTAAAGTAGATGTGAATTAGTAGCTTATGGACTAATTACATCTATTTTTATATATCAAAATTGATTATAATTATTTTTGAGTAATAAATAGTAGTTGATTTATGGTAACTTATTAGTACAAATATTTTTGAATTATTAAAAATAAGGGAAAATAGAACTTTAGAATGTTTCATTATGAAGCGGGTATTATTAATGAAAATTATATTTATTTAAACATTTAGTTTTTTCTGAAAATGGGTAGAATATTGGTATTATTCATTCATTTATGTTATAAATAAATGAGACTTACTATGAAGATGAAGTAAAATAGGAGCGATGAAAATGGAGAAAGTTGAATTACTTGCACCTGCCGGTAGTATGGAAAGTTTATATGCTGCAGTTAATAATGGTGCAGATGCTATATATTTAGGTGGGCCAAAGTTCTCAGCTAGAGCAAAGGCTGTAGAATTTGATAACGAAAGAATGAAGTTGGCTGTAGATTATGCTCATAGCTATGGGGTAAAGATATATGTAACAATGAATATAATCTTAAAGCCTAATGAATTAAGTGAAGCAATAAGATATGTAGGCTACCTTTATGAAATTGGTGTTGATGCATTAATAATTCAAGATTTAGGTCTTCTTAAGTTAATTCAAGAAAGATTTCCTGATTTTGAAGTTCATGCATCTACTCAAATGACTATTCATAACGGTGAAGGAGCAATTTATTATAAAGAAAAAGGTTTTGAAAGAGTAGTATTATCAAGAGAGCTTAGCAAGGAAGAAATTAAACATATATCAAAGGACTTGAATATTGAAACAGAAATATTTGTTCATGGAGCTTTATGTGTATCTTATTCAGGACAATGTTTAATGAGTGCTATGATAGGAAGCAGAAGTGGTAATAGAGGTAAGTGTGCTCAACCTTGTAGACAAGAATATAGGTTGGTTTCTGAAAATAGTGGAGAAAGAAAAGGTCATTTATTAAGTACTAAGGATACTTGTACAATAAATGATATTAAAGATATTATAGACAGTGGAGCATATTCGTTAAAGGTAGAAGGTAGAATGAAAAGACCTGAATATGTAGCTGGTGTTATAAGTAGCTATAGAAAGGCTTTAGATAAAGAACTTAAAAATAAAAGCTTTGATGTAAATGAAGGAAGAAAAACATTAATGCAATTATTTAATAGAGGAGGATTTTCAACTGCTTATTTAAAGAAAGATACTGGTAAAGATATGATGAGTTTTGTAACTCCAAAGAATACAGGTATTGAAATAGGAACAGTTGATGATAAGGGAGACATTGTTTTAAAAGATAGTATAGCTTTAGGAGATGGAATAGGATTCTCGAATAAAGGATTTACTGTAAGCAAGATTTTATTAAGGGGAAATGAAGTTCAAGAAGCTAAGGCTGGCGATAAAGTTAAGTTATTCCCTAAGAACTACAAAAAAGGCGATATTATATATAGAACTTCTAATAAAAAACTTACAGATAGCTTAATGGAAACTGTAAAGCCATATTATAAGAAAATACCTATGCATGGTGAAGTTATATTTAAGGTAGGAGAACCTTTTACTTTAAAAACTTCTTTAAATGGAATTAAATATGAAGTTCAAGGAGAAATAGTAGAAAAAGCTGAAAGAAAGCCTTTAGATAAGGAAAGAATTGCAGAAGCACTTAAAAAGTCAGGTGATTATCCATATAAGTTTGAAGGAATAGGATTTGAAGAATTTGAAGATGGATTCTTAAGAGTTTCTTCTTTAAATAACTTAAGAAGAGAGTTATTTGATAAAATTTTAAAAGATGTATTATCAAAAGGAAGAAGAAAAAGAACTGGTGGAGAAAATAAAAATCCTAAGAAGTTAATAGAGCCAAAAGAAGCTTTAGATGTTGATTTAATAGTAACTTGTACTACAAAAGAACAATTTAATACTTTAATTGATGCAGGTGTTAAAAATATAGGTGTAGACTTATATAGCAGAGAAAAAGACTCGTTAAAGATTAAGGATATAGAAAATGTAGAAGGTGTTAATATTTATATACTTACTCCTGAAATTATAAAAACTGAGTTTGATAAAGTAACAAATATGATTGATAAAGCAATGAATCATATAGAAGGTTTAATTACAGGTAATGCAGGTATAATTAATAAGTATAAAGATTCTTTAAAGATTATTGGTGATTATAAGCTAAATGTATTTAATGAAGAATCATTAGAGTTTTATAGGGGAGATTTAAATGTAGTTTCTTTAAGTCTTGAATTAAATAAAAGAGAAATTAAAGAAGTTATGAAAAATAAAACTTTAGGTGCAGCTTATCAGCTTTATGGTAAAACTGAGCTTATGGTTAGTGAATATTGTCCTATAGGAAGTACTTTTGGCGGCAAATGTACTGATAAGGAATGTAATAAAGCTTGTATGAGAGATAGATTTACTTTAGTAGATGAAATGAATGAAGGCTTTAGAGTAATGACAGATGTATTTTGTAGAAGCCATATATTAAATGGAACTAGTTTAAATTTAATAGGCGAAAAAGATGAACTAAAGAACATGGGGATAAATACTTTTAGAATAGATTTTAAAGATGAAACAAAAGAAGAGGTAATAAAAGTATTAAATATGCTTGAAAATAGAGAGAATATAGAAACTAAACATTATACTAAGGGATGTTATAAACGAGGTGTTGAATAGATATGAATGATAGAGCTTTAAGGGTTTTAGAGTTTAATAAAATAAAAGAAATTGTTAAGAAATATGCAGTTACTAGAGGTGGTAAGGAATTAGTTGAAAACCTAGTTCCTTATGAATCTGCTTATGATGTAAGAAATGCATTAGAGGATACAGATGAAGCATATAATCTAATTGTTAAAAAAGGTAATCCTCCATTTGAAGGATTACGTGATATTAGAGATGCAGTTGAAAGAGCAAGTAAAGGTGGAGCTTTAACTACAGGTCAATTATTATATGTTGGAAATATGTTAAGATGTACTAATAATATTAAGGAATATTTAAGTAGAAAAGAAGAAGAGGAAAGTTTCGAAAGGTTAGAAGACCTTGCTTATATACTAACTCCTATTAATAATTTACAAGCTGATATAGAAAGATCTATTATTTCAGAAGAAGAAGTAAGTGATAGAGCAAGTAGTACTTTACATAGTTTAAGAAGAGCTTTAAAAGAAAAAAATTCTTCAGTTAGAGATAAGATTAATTCACTTGTAAAAAGTAATTCAAAGTATCTACAAGATTCAATATATACAATGAGAGGAGACCGTTATGTAATGCCTGTTAAGGCTGAATATAAAGGTCAAGTTCCAGGTCTTGTACACGATCAAAGTTCTACTGGTGCAACATTATTTATTGAACCTATGGGAATAGTAAATTTAAATAATGAGATAAAGGAATTAAAGCTTAAGGAAGCAGCAGAAATAGAAAGAATTCTATGGGAATTAACAAAGAAGGTTAAAGATAATGTTGATGTTATAGAAAGTAATATGAAAATATTATTAAAGTTAGACTTTATCTTTGCAAAAGCTAAATATGCATCAAAAATTAATGCTATTAAGCCAGAAGTTAATGAAGATGGATCATTTAATCTTATAGAAGCTAGACATCCATTAATAGATCCAGAAAAGGCAGTTCCTTCTGATATATATTTAGGAAAAAACTTTACTGCATTAATGATAACTGGTCCTAATACTGGTGGTAAAACAGTAACTTTAAAGACAGCAGGGCTTACACATTTAATGGCTTTAAGTGGATTGTTGATATGTGCAAAGGAAGGATCAACTGTAAGTTTTTATAGAGAAGTATTTGCAGATATAGGAGATGAACAAAGTATAGAACAAAGTCTTTCTACATTCTCATCTCACTTAACTAATATAGTTGATATAATGCAAATTGCAGATAGAGAATCTTTAGCTTTATTTGATGAGCTTGGTGGAGGAACAGATCCAACAGAAGGTGCAGCTCTAGCGATGGCTATTATTGCTACTTTAAAGGAAAGAGGAACTAAGATAATTGCTACTACTCACTATAGTGAATTAAAAGGATATGCATTAAAAACTCCTGGAGTAGAAAATGCTTCTGTTGAGTTTGATGTAGAAACATTAAAGCCAACTTATAGATTGCTAATTGGTGTTCCAGGAAAGTCAAATGCCTTTGAAATAAGTAAAAGATTAGGTCTTGATGATTATGTAATAGAAAGAGCTAGAAATAATGTTTCAAAAGAAAACCTTGAATTTGAAAACTTAATAAAAGACTTACAAGAAAAAAGTATTATAGCTAATAAAGAAGCTAGAGATGCTGAAAGATTAAAAATAGAAGCGGAAAAATTAAAGAGAAGCTATGAAGAAAAGATAAAGAGAGTAGAGTTAACTAGAGATAAGGCTTATAACGAAGCTAGAAGAGAGGCTAAGGATATAATATCTAGAGCTAAGGATGAAGCTGATGAAATCTTAAAGGCTATGAGGGAACTAGAAAAGATGGGAATTTCTGGTGGTGGAAGAAATAGACTTGAAGAGGAAAGAAAAAAACTTAAAGAATCTTTAGAAGAAAAAGAAAAAGCTCTTATAAAAGAAAGAGAGAATTCAGGAAAATCTATTACTAAGGTTACTCTTGGAATGGATGCATTCTTACCTTCATTAAACCAAAATGTTGTAATACTTTCTATGCCAGATAAAAAAGGTGAAGTTCAAGTAGAAGCAGGAATAATGAAGATAAGCGTTAAACTTAAGGATTTAAGAATGGTAGAGGGATCTGTTAAGAAGGCAGAAAAGAAAAAGCATAAAAAGGCTATGTCTTTAAATCTTAAGTCTGTTAGTAGTAGTATAGATTTAAGAGGTTTAGATTCAGAAGAAGCTTGTTACAGAGTGGATAAATATTTAGATGAAGCATATATGTCAAATTTAGGTGAAGTTACTATAGTACATGGAAAAGGTACAGGGGTATTAAGACAAGCAATTAATACAATGCTAAAGAAACATCCTCATGTAAAGAATTATAGATTGGGAGTTTACGGAGAAGGTGGAGATGGAGTAACCGTAGCAGAATTAAAATAAAGAAAAACTTATCATAAATGGTCTTTATTTTTAAAATGAAATCTAATATAATAGATGATATGACAACAGATAAAAGTTCAGGAGAGATAAAATGAAAGATAATAATTCATACGTACTAGTATTAGGGGCATCAATAGTTGATATTTTGGGCTTTAGTAGAAGCAAGTACACACAAAAGGACTCAATACCAGGAGATATTAAGATTTCTTTAGGAGGCGTATGTAGAAATATTGCTGAAAATATGGCAAGAGTAGGCGTCAATACAAAATTTATATCTATAGTTGGGGATGATGAGCAAGGGAGAAACATATTAGAACATTCAAAGGTAATTGGTTATGATATGGAGCATAGCTTGATTTTAGAAAATAAAGCAACACCGACATATTTAGCAATTCTAGATGAAGAAGGTGAGATGGTATCAGCTATAGTTGATATGCAATCCCTTGGAGCAATGGATGAAGAATTTATAGATGCTAAAAGAGATATTATATGCAATGCAGAATATACATTCTTAGATTCAGATAGTCCAGAATTATTAGAACATATTCTAAAAACTTATAGTGGAAAAACTAAATTTGTTTTAGATCCAGTTTCTGCAGCTAAAGCAGAAAAGGTAAAACATCTAATTAAGTATTTCCATACAATAAAGCCTAATAGATATGAAGCAGAAATTCTATCAGGTGTTAAAATTAATAATTATGATGATGTTAAAAAAGCAGGACAATATTTCCTTGATTTGGGAATACAAAATGTATTTATAAGTTTAGATTCTGAAGGAACTTATTACACTAATGGTACTGAAGAAGGGAAAATAAAGGCTTGCAATGTAACAGTTAGAAATACTACAGGCGCAGGGGATTCATTTGTAGCAGGACTAGGATATGGTTATATGAATAATCTTTCTTTAAGAGATACATTAAAGTATGCTATGGCTATGTCTGTAATAACTATTAGACATGAAGATACTATAAATCCTAAAATGAGTGATGAGTATGTTAAATATTATCTTGAAAAGATAGAATGGGAAGAGATTTAACTTTTAAAGATTAAATTATTATAAAGAAATATATTAATAAGTTTTAATGTTATTCTTTCTTTAAAAATTATAGAAGATTAGATAATATATTTTTGTTTGTATAACTTAACAACCTAGATTTTAAAATGAGATATATAATAATAAAAGAAGATGTAGAAAGACTTGTGTAAAAGCAAATCTTTCTACATCTTTTTCTATATTAAATAAATTTAAATTTTTAAATAATCCGTTGAATGCAAAACTAACTTCCGTTTTTACTAAAACCTTGTATTTGCAAGAGTAAAGTCAGTTTTTTTATCTAAAATTTATGGCTAAAATATTTAAAATAAGATATAATTTTTATAAAATAATCATTTTCTAGGGTATTTTAAGCATGCTTAATAAGCCCACGGAATTCCTTTGCAAAATTAAGTTCCGTTTGCTGTATTTTTGCAAGATTAAGTTCCGCTGATATTTGCCCTAGAATTTTGATATCCTATTTTTTTTATATAGATGTAGAAAAAATTCAGTATGTAGATTACAGTTTAAAGTCGGATGTGACTTTAAGAATTTTCACACAACATAAGTTATTAAATAAGTATCAGGTAACTTTTGGAAGAGATATAGAGAAAGATAATGAAATATTAATTGATGAGAATTTTTCAATAGCTCAAAAGTTAAATTGTGGAGATAAAATTGAAATCAATAATAAAGAATTTACAATTGTAGGTTTTGCAATTTCACCTGATTATATTTGTACTAAAAAGAATCCGGATATATTACAAGCTAACGCAGATAATTTTGGTATATCTTTTGTAAGTGAAAATGTATTTATCCTTTATTCATTATGTTAAGTATAATAGTTCCTATTGCTATTGTTTTTATAATAATTTCATATTCTCTAATTAAGAAATTAAATAAGGCGCCAATTGAAATTTTAAATTCAGATAAAGATGAGAAGAAAAAAGGCAAAGGCCAAGTAAGATATGGTAAGAATTTTATTAATGATTATAGAATTAGAGAAATTAAAGAGAATAAAGGGAATTTGTGCATATTTGTTGTTTCATCTTTGCTTATAAGTGTATTACTAGTTTTTAGTTTTACTTTAAAGTATACAGTAGATGAATATATGAAAGCACTAAATGTAGAAACAAAATACAATAACTTATATGTCTTTGATAAATTACAAAGTTCTAAAGATAAGGAAAGTACTTTTGAAGAATTTTTATCTGATAAATCTAATATATGTACTACAAAAGCAGAAGTGATTTCATCAGGAAAAGCAATAGTAAAAGTAATAAATTCTATTGTATCTATATTGATATGTTTTTCTATTTTCATTTCAATTATAGTTCTATATCTGATCTGTAAATATAATATAGATAGAAATAGTATTAATATATCTCTATTAAAAGTATTGGGATATAGTGATTCAGAAATCAATACTATGTATGAAAAGTGGAATGAACTTGTAATTTCATGTGTATTTATTCTTTCAATTCCAATAGGTGTATTGTTAGTTGGTATATTCTTTGTGGGTATAGTTGGAAATTTAAATAACTATATTGATACTAAAGTTAGTATTACTTATTGTGTATTATGTTTTGTATTAATTATCTCTGGTTATATAGTGAGTAGCAAGTTGATAAAAAATAGTATAAGCAAAATAGAGATGAGTAAAATATTGAAAGATGGAAAAGAATAATAAAATTAATAATAAAATAATTAATATATATATATTGAATATAATAATTTTTATTAAATAAATTGAAAGTGAGGTTCTGGAAATGAGAACTATTTGTATTTCGATTTTAGTGGTATTTTATACATTTTTTACTTGGCCATTAAGAATTCATAATCGTTCTAAAGCTAAAGAAGAAAGAGAAGCAGCTAACTATAAGTTGTTAAGACGTTTAATAAAATGGGTTACATATATAGGTAAAATGGATATAAATGTTACTGGGATGGAAAATATAAATTCCAACAATAGTTATTTAATTATCGGTAATCATAAAAGTGATATTGATAGTTTACTTCTAATATGGTTATTTGAAAAACCAATAATATTCATAGGAAAAGAAGAGGTAAAGAAAGTACCTTTTATCAGTACATGGTTTAAAGAAATTGGATGCCTTTTTATGGATAGGGATGATATAAGACAATCAGCTAAAGTAATATTAGAAGGAGTCCAAGTATTAAAAGGAGGAAAATCATTAGTGATTTTTCCAGAAGGAAAAAGAATCTTTGAAGATGGATTAGGAATGTTTAAGCCAGGAAGTTTTAAACTTGCTATGAAATCAGATAGAAATGTATTACCAATAGCTATTGATGGTGCATATAAGGTTTTTGAGGAACATAAAACAATAAAACCAGGTAAGATTAAAATCAATATTGGTAAAGAAATTTGTTGGAAGGACATGGGCCTTAAAAATACTAATGAAATTTGTGAGCACACAAAATTAACTATTGAACAATTATTAAATAGTTAATTTGTAAATAAATAATATAAGTTATTGGCATCTATATTAAGTAGAGCTGAAATGGACTTAGGTATTGATGTTGAAGTAGATGAATTATTTGAAGAAGAAGATACAGACAACCTTACAATAAAAGACTTATTAGAAAAGATTATTAATAATATAGCAAAATAATATTAAAAATGTATTTTGTAAGTTTTGAAAAAATCAAAAAAGATATGTTCTATAAAGTTGGGGGGAAAGGTTACAACTTAAAAAGAGCTATAGACATAGGAATGAATGTTCCTTGTGGTGGAGTTGTAACTTCAGACTTTTATCGTAAATATATACAATATAATGATTTAGAAGAAGACATTAAAAATCTATTTAATATTGTTAATGAAGATAATGTAGATAGTATGATCGATACTATTGATGAAATTCATAATAGATTACTTAGTGGAAAATTTTCTGATGAGATGAAAGAAAGTATTTTAAAAGAAATAAATATTTGCAGTTATTAGATAAAAGACTTGCTGTTAGATCATCATTTTCATGAGGTTAGCTCCTTTGTATGTTTTTTGTGGTTGTAATTTAATAATAACATATGGAGCTAATTTCTTTTATTATGGACTTTAGTCTGTTGAACGAAGTGAAACATAAAACCACCTGCTATGCGGGTGGATAATAATGTGGTCATATCAAAAGAAAACTCACCCTTTCGATTATAATAGAAGTGTTCAAGCTACTATAAATAATCGAAAGAAAGGTGAGTTTTTATGGATAAAAGTTTAGCACACACAAAATGGATGTGCAAGTATCATATAATATTTACTCCAAAGTTCAGAAGAAAGGTAATTTACAATCGATATAAACAAAGCGTAAAAGAAGTAATTATAGCTTTGTGTAATTATAAAGGAGTAGAAATAATAGAAGGACATCTCATGCCTGATTCATATATATATGTTAGTTTCAATACCTTCGAAGATAAGCGTAGTATCATTTATGGGATATTTAAAAGGAAAAAGTGCATTAATGATATTTGAGAGACATGCAAATTTGAAATATAGATTTGGAAATAGACATTTCTGGTCGGAAGGATATTATGTAAGTACTGTAGGATTAAATGATGCAACAAAAAGAAAGTATATTAGAAATCAAGAAAAACAAGACCAAATAAAAGATAAATTAAGTTTAAAAGAGTATGAAGACTCTTTTAAGGATGGCAGGTAACAAAAGCGTAGCTTGAACGAGGTGAAAGCCAGGCGCCTTAAGGCGCTGGTCAAAGACCAAAGGCTTATAGTCGCAGTGCAAGCCACCCGTTTAACGGGTAGTTATGATTTTGCTTTTTAAAAAGAAATTATATAAAGAGTTAGATATAGCTTATAATAATGAAGTTGAAACTCTGATTGCGCAATATAAATTTTTTATGTTATTATATATAAAATATGATGATATGGTTTTACTATTTTAAATTTATTGAAAGTATAGTTTATTAGTTAAGAAAAAATGAGGTGAAGTTATGTATATAGTAAGTGCTTGTTTATGTGGGGTAAACTGCAAATATAGTGGTAAGAATAATTTGAATGAAGATTGTATGAGATTATTAAAATGTAATAAGGCACTTTTAGTATGCCCAGAACAGTTAGGTGGTCTTACTACCCCAAGAAAGCCATCAGAAATTGTAAAAGATGGAGATACTATTAAGGTAGTGAATACTGATAATGAGGATGTTACAAATGAATTTATAAAAGGTGCTAAAGAAGTACTAAATATAGCAAGAGTATCTAATATTAAAAAAGCTATATTAAAAGAAGGAAGTCCTTCATGTGGATGCAATTTTATATATGATGGTACTTTTACAGGAAAGAAGATAAAAGGAGAAGGTTTAACTTGTAAAATCTTAAGGGAATCCGGTATAGAAGTAATTTCCGATGAAGAATATTCAAAAAATAATAAGTAATATAAGAATATTTGTGATATATTACTAAAAAAATTTCTACTCCTAACAAAAAAACTATGGGAAATTTAAATTCTTTTGTATAAATTTATTAACTTATTGGAATAATTAAAGAAGAGTTTAAAAAATAAGGAGTGGAAAATTTTGAATAATTTAAAATTAAAGGAGAGAAATATAAAAACAGGCCATGTAGCTAGAAAGGAAAGAAATAAAGGATTAATTCCAGGAGTTTTGTACGGAAAAGAAATAGGAAATCTTTTATTTGAAGTTGGAGAATTAGAACTTGGAAAAGAAATATCTCATACAGGAGATCATGGTATAATAAATTTTGATTTTAACGGAGTAAGTCAACAAGCTGTTTTAAAAGAAGTACAAAGAGATCCTGTAAGTCATAAGATTATCCATATAGATTTAGAAGAAGTATCAGCAAATAAAATGATACAATCAGAAGTACCAATTCAATTTATTGGAGAAGAATGGTTAAATAGAAAAGGTGCAGTTTTACAAAAGGAAAAGGCTTCAGTTAAAGTTAATTGCAGAGCTGACCAATTGCCTAAAACAATAAAGCTGGATGTATCTAGTGGTATACTAGGTTCTGTATATAAATTATCAGACTTAGAAGTAGGAGAAGAATTATCAATAGTTGATGATCTTAATAGTGTAATAGCTGCTATAAGTAATGAAAAGAAACTAACTTCTGATTTACAAGCTGAAGAAGTGTCAGATAATACAAGTAATAATGATAGCGTAGAAGAATAAAAAATTAAGGGGCAAGGAAATATGAATTTGTCAAGTGGAAGAAAATGTAAATTTTTTACCTTGCCCATTGTAAAATGTTAGATATGATGTATAATATAATTTGATAAGACGAAGAGGAGGGGTATTAGTGTATAAAGAAAAATATGAAAGCTGGTTAAATTCAAGCATAATAAGCGAAGAAATAAAGAATGAGCTACGTAATATACAAGACGAAAAAGAAATAGAAGATAGATTTTATAAGGATCTAGAATTTGGAACAGGTGGATTAAGAGGAGTAATAGGTGCTGGTAGCAATAGAATGAATATCTATACAGTATCAAAGGCTACACAAGGATTTGCTAATTATTTAAATGAAAATTTTGACGAACCATCTGTAGCAATAGCATATGACTCAAGAAATATGTCAGATGAATTTGCAAAATCTGCAGCATTAACATTATGTGCTAATGGAATAAAGGTTTACTTATATGAAAGTTTAAGACCAACACCAGTACTTTCATTTACTGTTAGACACTTAAATTGTCAAGGTGGTATAGTTGTAACTGCATCACATAATCCTAAACAATATAATGGGTACAAAGTTTATGACGAATTTGGTGGACAAGTAACTGATGTAAAAGCTAATAAAATAATATCAGCCGTTAACGCTATAGAAAATTTTGAATCTATTAAGACAATAACAGAAGGCGAAGCAATTGAAAAAGGTCTTTTAAATTATATTGGAGAAGATGTAGATAAAGCATATATAGAAAAAGTTAAAGCTTTAACTATTAGAGAAGATTTAGTAAAGAATAAAGCTAAAGATTTAAAGATAATTTATACTCCAATTCACGGAAGTGGAAATATACCAGTTAGAAGAGTTTTAAGTGAACTAGGATATGAAAATGTTAAAGTTGTAAAAGAACAAGAAGCTCCAGATGGAAACTTCCCAACAACTCCATATCCAAATCCAGAAGCTGCTCAAGTATTTGAATTAGCTTTAGAAATGGCTAAGAGCGAAACACCAGATATAATATTTGGTACAGATCCAGATTGTGATAGAATAGGTGTAATCGTTAATGTTGGAGCTGGACAATACAAAGTATTAACAGGAAACCAAACAGGTTTACTTTTAACTAATTATGTATTAAGTTCATTAAAAGAAACAGGAAAGTTACCTTCTAATGGTGTTGTAATAAAGACAATAGTTACAACAGAAGGTGCTAGAAAGATAGCTGAAAGCTATGGAATAGAAATCATGGATGTATTAACTGGATTTAAATATATAGGTGAAAAAATCCAACAATTTAATACAACTGGAGATAAGACATACTTATTTGGATTTGAAGAAAGCTATGGATATTTAGCTGGAGACTTTGTAAGAGATAAAGATGCTGTTATTGCTTCAATGCTTATAGCAGAAATGACTTTATACTATAAAGAACAAGGTATGAGTCTTTATGAAGCTTTAATTAACCTTTACAATAAATATGGTTTCTTTAAAGAAGAATTAGTTTCATTAGAACTTGCAGGAAAAGAAGGTCAAGAAAAAATAGCTGCTTGTATAGAAGCTTTAAGAAATACTGTATTAACAGAAGTTGATGGAGTAAAAGTTGAAACTAAGTTAGATTATAAGTTAAAGAAAGAAGAAAATCTATTAACTGGAGCTAATAAGGAAATAGATCTTCCAACTTCAAATGTATTAAAGTTTATACTTGAAGATGGTTCATACTTTGTAGTTAGACCTTCAGGTACAGAACCAAAAATGAAAGTTTACTTAGCTGTTAGAGGAACAAGCTTAGAAAACGCAGAAAGTGAAGTTGCTAGATTTAAAGAAAAAGTAATGGAAATAATTAATGCTAACTTAAAATAGTACTGCATTAGGTAAAATGCTATCATCTATAAAGATGATAGCATTTTTTGCATTTTAGGGTATAATGATAAGAGACATAAAAACATAGGTGGTGCCAAAATGGATTATAAAGCAATATTTAAAGAAAAGTTAAGTAAATTATTATTTTTAGAAATGAATTGGGAAGGATTTAAGAAAAGCGTTAATATACCTTCTAATGTTTCTATAAAGACTCAAGACTTATATATTCCAATTAGCTCAAGATATATTACTAGTAATGTTAATGATGAATTAAAAATAAATAACTTGCCAATATATTATTTTATAGAAGGAATGTTAACTGCTCTTGGAGCAGATAGCAATATTAGCTATTGTGAAGACTATATAATAATCTTAAACAATATAAAGGAAAGTGAAGAATGTGGTAAGGCTTTAGTAGCTAATAGAATAAAAGAAAATGAATTAACAGAAGCATATCTTTTAGTAAAAGGTTTATTTACTGCTACAGGAAACGAAGAATATTATAAAAAACTTTTATTAATAGGAGAAGCTTTAAGAGAAAAGGATAGTGCATTTTCTGATACTTTATTACTAGATATAGAAGAAGGTAAAGAAGAATTTGACAAGATGCCTGAACCATATTTATATAAAGCTTTAGTATTAAAGGCTAAAGGAGACTTCGCAGGTGCTAAAGTAGAAATAAATGAATATGTAAATAAGGGTGGAGAAGTTACAGATGAAATTAAAGGTATAATGACTGATATTAATAATGTTACTACTTATGAAAAGGCTATAGAAATATTAGATGAAAGTCCAGAAAAAGCTGTAGGAATGTTATTATCATTAGTTGATTCTTTTGAAGGAAATCCTCTACTTTACTATTACTTAGCAGTAGCTTATAGAAAGCTTGAAAATTATGAAAAAGCTATATACTATCTAAACGAAAGTTTAGCTATAGAATCAGGTATTTTAGAAGTAGTAAACGAATTAGGAATTAATCATGCTTGTTTAGGTGACTATGAAGAAGCTGTTAAGTACTTTAGAAAGGCTTTTGAAGCTTCAAAGGATGTTGAGACATGTACTAATATAGTAATGTGTTATTTAAATATGGGAAAAGAAGAAGAGGCAAAACTACATTTAGATATAGCTAAGAAGTTAGATCCAAATGATGAAATTGTTCAACAAATAGAAAGAATGTTATTAAAATAAAGGAGTAATTATGTATACTAACATATTGGGATATAAGGTTTTTAATGGGACAAAAGAAGAGTTTATAAAAGAAATATTAAAAAGAGATAAAAATAACATAATCTCAGGAAATCCAGAAGTGCTTTTTAATGGATTAAATGATGAAAAGCTAAATAGTACTTTTAATGCAGGTGATGCAATAATTATTCCAGATGGGGTTGGAACTGTTCTAGCTTCTAAAATAGTAAAGGAACCTGTAAAGGAAAAGATAGCAGGTATTGAAGTTATGCATGAAGTATTACTACAGTCTATAAGAGAAGGTAAAGGTATTTATCTTTTAGGTGCAGAAGAAGAGGTAGTAAAAGAATGTGTGAAAAATATTAAAAAGGATTTTAAAGGAATAAATATATTAGGATATCACAATGGCTTTTTTGATTTGAATAATTGTGATGACATAATTAATGATATAAAGTCTAAGAATCCATGGGCAATATTTGTTGCCATGGGTTCCCCAAGACAAGAGAAATTTATAAACTTAATTAAAGATGATACTAACTGCAAAGTTTATATGGGTGTTGGGGGAAGCTTTGATATATTTGCAGGTAAGCTTGAAAGGGCACCTAAGTGGATGATAAAGTTAGGTTTGGAATGGGTATATAGAGTAGCTAAGGAACCTTGGAGAATAAAGAGACTAGGTGCTATACCTAAATTTTTATGGCTTGTAGCCAAAAATAGATAGTAGGTGTTTAAAAGTTGCAAAAAGGAAGTTTAATAAAATCAACTGCTATTATAATGTTTGTAACGTTAATAAGTAAATTTATTGGCTTTTTTAGAGATATATTAATTACTAATAATTTTGGAGCTGGTGTATATGTGGATTCGTATAAGATTGCTGCATCTATACCGGACACTATATTTACTTTAGTTGGTCTTGCTATATCAACAGCGTTTTTACCTATGCTTAGTAAGATAAAAGTGGAAAAAGGAAAAGATGAAATGCATAAGTTTGCAAATAATATAATAAGCATTTTGTTTATTTTGTCTTTTGCCATATTTGTAGTAGCAAGTTTTTTCCCGGAGCAGATAGTAGCTTTACTAACAGATAGTAACAAGGCAAATCCAGAAACAATTTTATTAACTACTAAGCTTGCTAGAATAACATTATTTAATCTACTATTTTTATCTGTAAATGCTTGTTTTACAGCTTTATTACAGGTTCATGAAGACTTTGTTATTCCATCAATACTTGGATTATTTTTTAATTTGCCTATAATTTTATATTTGTTAATAGTAAAAGATTTTAATATATATGGAGTTACAGTAGCTAACGTAATAGGTAATTTTTTAAGAGTAGCAGTTCAAGTACCTTCACTTATAAGTCATGGATATATATATAAGCCTTTTATTAATTTAAAAGATGAAAGAATAAAAAAGATTCTTATAATAATATTACCAGTAGTAGTTGGTGCAGGAGCTAATTCTTTAAATATGGTAGTAGATAAGAATATTGCCTCTGGACTTGGAGATGGGGTAGTTGCTACCTTAGATAATGCTCAGTTATTAATAACTTTTGCAAATACTGTTTTTACAACAGCTATAACAACAGTAATATACCCAACTTTAGTTAATAGATTAAATGAAGGTAAAAATGAAGAATTTATAAAAGTACTATCACAAACTATAGTATTTTTAGCTATATTCTTAACGCCAATGACAATAGGTTTATTGGTTTATGGGCAAGATATTGTAGAGATTGTATATTTAAGAGGAAAGTTCACAGTTGATGCAGCTAATTTAACTACTTTAGCATTAATAGGATATTCAGTAGGATTGTTTTTTACAGGAGTAAGAGATGTATTAAATTCTACCTTATTTTCTATGGGAAAAACTAAGATTACAGCTTTTAATGGAATAATAGGAGTAGTGGTAAATGTGATTTTAAGTATAACTTTATCAAAAAGACTAGGAATTTTAGGGGTTTCTCTAGCATCATCATTAGCCATGGTAGTTACATCAATACTTTTATTTATAAATATAATAAAGCTGCAAGGTAGATTAAATATAAAAGAATTATCTTTGAAACTTATAAAGGTTATAATAGCTACATTAGTAATGGCAGTGGTAGTAACTAAGTTTAGTAGTTTTACAAGTAATATGCCAAAGATTGTACATATAATAAGTGGTGCCTTAATAGGAGCAATAAGTTATTTTATAGTAATAGTAATTTTGAGATTAGAAGAAATCAAAGAAATAATTACTATGGTAAAAAAGAAAGTTAATGTTTAGGAGGAGAAAAATGAAGATACTATTTATAGCATGTTATTCACCTTTTATTAATAATTCAGCAGCTATAGAAACTTTGCAATATTTAAATAAGTTAAGTGAAATAGGTGAAAATGAAGTTCATCTTTTAACTGTAGATTTTCCTAAGGATTCAATTTATTATGATGAATCCTTAAGTAAAATGATAAATAAATATATTAAGGTTCATTTAATAGAAGGTGGGAAGATATTTAACAAGCTTGTTCCAAGAAAGAGTAAGGGAGAGGTAGTAAGTGCACCTACTAATAGTAATGTTAAGAAATTGAAGGTTTTAAGAAGTATAAAAAATGCTATAGTAATTCCAGATATGTATTACTCTTGGTCTAAGAAGGCTAGTAAAGTAGGTATAGAACTTATGGAAAGAGAAAAGTTTGATGTTATATTCTCTATGCATGAGCCTCCTTCTTCTCATCTTTGTGCTTATAATATTAAAAAGAAATTTAAGGATGTACCATGGATAACTTATTGGAGTGATCCGTGGCTTAAAGATTCTACAAGACAAGGATCTAATATAGTAAAAAGATCTATTGAAAGCTCTATGGAAAAGAAAATAGTATCTTTAGCTGATAAGTTTATTTTTGTTACAGAGGATAATAGACAAGATTATATTGATAGTTATGGAATAGATAAAGAAAAAACATATATTATAACAAGAGGTTTTGATAATAAGTTTTTTGAAGATATGAGAAAAGCGGAAAAACCTGAACTTATTGATGAAGGTAAAATAAACATAATATATGCAGGGGAAATATTCTCAAAGCTTAGAAATATTAATCCTTTTGTTGAAGCAGTAGAAGAAATAAAAAAGGAAAATGAAGAACTTTATAATAAGATGAATATTTTATTCTTTGGAAATATTGATGATGCAGAAGCTAAATCAAAACTAGAAAGTCTAGATAGAGCAGTTGTTTCTAAAAGAATACCTTTTAACGATGCTATAAAATATATGTTGAATTCAGAAGTGTTGTTGTTATTTGGTAATAAGAATTCTAAGCAAATTCCAGCTAAAATCTATGAGTACTTTGGAGCAAATGGTAAAATATTTGTTATTTATGGAGATGAACAAGACCCTATAAAAAGACTAGTAGAAAATCATGAAAGATGTATAAATTCTCTAAATAATAAAGATGATATAAAGAACAACTTATTAAATATATTAGAGAAGGATAAAAAAGATTTAATTGGAGAATCAGACTATTCTTTTGAGTGGAATAGTATAGTTGAAAGATTAAATAAAATATTGGAGGTGTAGGAAGTATGCATATAATGGTAGTACCATCTTGGTATGCTAATCCTAGAAATAAGGTTCATGGAAGTTTTTTTAAAGAACAGTTTCAAGCACTTCAAAGAAGTGGGGAAAAGATAACTGTAGCATATAATGAAATATGGCCTATAACTATGCTTGGGAAAATAAAAGAAAAAAGAGGTTTGAGTTTTAATATTGAAGATGGATTAAGAACATATAGATATAAAAATTATAACTTTTTACCTAAGAACTCCAATATGTTTAGAATATTTAATAAGAGAATGGAAAAGCTTTATCTTGAAATAGTAAAAAAGGAAGGTAAAGTAGATGTGATTCATGCTCATTCTGCTTTTTGGGGAGCTATATCAGCAGCATATGTAGCAAAGAAATATAATGTACCTTTGGTTATTACCGAACATACATCTTTAGAACATAGTAGATATGTTAGAGAAAGTTATATTAAATGGATTAAGGAAGCTTATAATTCTGCTGATAGACTTATAGCTGTAGGAAATGGCTTAAAAGATGAATTGGGTAAGTATACTAATAAAAATGTAGAAGTTATTCATAATTTAGTTGACTTTGATAGAATTAAGGTAACTAAAGAAAAAACTAATAATAAAGGATTTCAATTTTTCTCCTTATCTTATCTAGTTGAAGGGAAAGGTATGGATAGACTTATAAAAGCTTTTAATGATGCTTTTAAAGATACTGAAGTATATCTTAAGATAGGTGGAGATGGTGAAAAGAGAGAGGAATTAGAAGGACTTGTTAAAGAGTTAGGGTTAGAAGAACAAATTGAATTTTTAGGAGCATTATCTAGAGCTGAGGTTGCAAATGAAATGAATAATTGTGATGCTTTTGTACTAGCTTCGGAATATGAAACTTTTGGTGTGGTATATATAGAAGCTATGGCTTTAGGGAAACCAGTTCTTGGAACAAAGAATAAAGGTGCAGAAGATATAATTAAAGATTATAATGGCATAATTGTAGAAAATAAAGATCATAAAGCTTTAGTTGAAGGACTAAAAGAAATACTTAATAAAGCAGATACTTTTGATAATAAACTTATAGCAAAGAAATGTTTTGAAAATTTTGGTGAAGATATAATAATTGATAAAATTAAAAAGGTTTATAGCGGTTTAATATAAAAGGTGGCGTTGCTGCCTTTTTTTCTTTATAATACAAGGTGTAAATAAAATATACAAAAATATTAAAAAATGCAAAAAATGAACGGGGGATAACATGGAAATTAAGATAATAATGAATAATGTAATATCTTTATTTTTAATAATATTAGTAGGAATATATGGCGTAAAGAGAAAGATTATTTCCAAGGAAATACAAGAGGGATTAACAGAAATTTTAATGGGTATAACCTTACCTCTTATGGTCATTAATTCCTTTAATATGAATTTTGATGAACAAATGAAAAGTAATTTGGGGAAATGTTTAATTTATAGTGTGTTAATTTTTATTTTAGTAGGAATAATTTCATATATATTATTAATACCAATAAAAGAAAAGAATAAAAAGAAAATATTACAGTTTGCTAATGTGTTTTCAAATTGTGGATTTGTAGGGTTTCCATTAATAAATAATATTTATGGAGCAGAAGGTGTAGTGTATACTTCTATTTTTAATTTGTTTTTTAATATATTAGTGTGGACTTATGGAGTAATGCTATATACAGATACTATAAATATAAAGGATATGAAGAAAGTTTTATTAACACCAGGAATAATATCTGTATTTATTGGATTGCCACTTCTTATATTTGATATACAATTACCTGAAATTATTTATAATAGTTTTGAATTAGTAGGCGGGATGACAACACCTCTTTCTATGATTATAATAGGTTGTATATTGGCTAAAATAGATTTGAAGAGTGCCTTTAAAGATATAACTGTATATTACGAAATAATAATAAGACTTTTAATAATTCCACTAATTTTAATAGCTATAGCAAGAATAATAGGTGAAAATAATGTTTTAGTAAATACTTTAATAATACTTCAAGCAATGCCGGCAGCAACAATGACTTCTATAATGGCAGATAAGTATAAGGTATCAAGTGAGTATTCAGCTATTGTTGTATTTACAACTACATTATTATCCTTAATTACATTTCCAGTAATACTGAAAATATTATCTTTATAATAACTTAAAGGAGAGACATGAATGGATTTTAAAGAATACAAGATTTCTAATTTTATAGAAGATTTATCATCAGATTTATCATCACCAGGAGGAGGAAGTGTAGCTGCATTTATGGCTGCTCTTTCTGCAAGTTTAAATTCTATGGTATATTCATTAACTGTTAATAAAAAGTCTTTTGAGGCTTTAGATGGAGATATTAAGAAAATGGTTTTAGATTTTAGTGAAGCTTCAAAAAAGTTTACAATAAAATCGTTAAAAAATATGGATGAAGATAGAAAAAACTTTAATGAATTTATGGATGCTTATAAAATGAAAAAAGATACTGAAGAGGAAAAGGAATTAAGAAAAAGAGCTGTTATGGAAGGTACTTTAAAGGCAATGAAAACACCTTTAGAATTATGCCGTGAAGGATATAAGTTTTATGATAATATAGATATTGCAGTGAAATACGGTAATAAGATGTTACTTTCAGATGCAGGATGTGCAGCTAGTCTTTTACATTCAGTTATAGAATGTTCTGTTATGAATGTAAAAGTTAATCTAAATTCTTTAAGAGGCAAAAGTTTTGCTAAAGGAATAGAGGAAGAAATTAATAACATATTAATTGAATCTTTAAAAAGAAAAAACAGTATTCTAGAGATAATTAATAAATCTATTTATCCAGAGCTATAAGATTTAAAAACATATATAAAAGAAAAAATAAAAAAATATAGGTTTCTATATTTTTTTATTTTTTTAAACTAATATTATTTTGTTGTTTCAGGTAAGTCGTTTAATGATTTAAATTCATAACCTTCATTCTTTAAATCAGTAAGGACAGTTTTTAATACTTTTGTATTAGTTTCTGAAACTGCATGAAGAAGAATAATTCCACCAGGATGAACTCCGTTTTCAATTTTCTTTATAGCAAAACTTTCAGAAGGTTGATAATCTGTTAACCAATCTTTATAAGCAAAGCTCCAAAAGATAGTTTTATAACCAAGAGCTTTTGTTTTATCTAATGAATCTTTTGAATATTTACCCATTGGAGGCCTAAAGAATTTAGGCATATCTTGACCTGTGACTTCTTTAAAATATTCTTCTACATCTGTAAGCTCTTTGTTGAACTTTTCTGTATTGGTAATGGATGCCATAGAAGGATGATGATTAGAATGATTACAAACTAAATGTCCTTCATCTACCATTCTTTTAATTAAATCAGGTTGTTCTTTTATGTATGGTTTTACTACAAAGAAAGCTGCAGGGACTTCTAATTCTTTTAATGTGTCTAATATTTGACCAGTGTACCCTTTTTCATATCCTTCATCAAAAGTTAAATAAAGAACTTTATTTGAAGTATCACCTAGAAAGTAAGCATCATAATCTTTTAAAAAAGATGCTGACTCTTTTGGACCATCAGGTATTTTTCCTTTTTCTTTTGAAGCTCGATAATACCAATTAAGCTCTGTTGTATCAGATGAGAATCCATTAACAGAAGTGCTTTGATATATAAAAGAAGTTAAGAGGAAAAAAACTAATGGTAATATAAATTTTTTTATCATAAAATCACCTACTTAAGATTAAATGTTACACAAATATATTATTAGCAATATAATTTATTTAAATTCAGTAAGAATATATAAAGAGGTATAGCGTTATTTATAATAATTTAAATATATAAGGGTATTGAAATTTATAGGGAAAATAAATATAATTATAACTATAGTGTAGACAGAAATTATGCTTAATAAATAAAAACTAAAAAAGTTAGTCTTATTAAAAGAAGTTTGTAAGGCAATGGTTTAAAGGCAAGATAATTTGGTTTTTATGCTTTTAAACCATTTTTAAGGTTAATAAAGAAAGGATGTACATAATGAAGTTAGGAATTGTAGGGTTACCAAACGTAGGTAAGAGTACTTTATTTAATGCAATAACAAAGGCAGGAGCAGAATCGGCAAATTACCCATTCTGTACTATTGAACCAAACGTAGGAGTTGTTGCAGTACCGGATAAGAGATTAGATGTACTAGAAGAAATGTATGGAACTAAGAAAAAAGTTTATACTTCAATTGAATTTTATGATATAGCAGGATTAGTTAGAGGAGCTTCAAAGGGTGAAGGATTAGGAAATAAATTCTTATCTCACATTAGAGAAGTTGCATCTATAGTACACGTTGTAAGATGTTTTGATGATGGAAATGTAGTACACGTTGATGGTTCAGTAGATCCAATAAGAGATATTGAAACTATTAACTTAGAACTTATATTCTCAGATTTAGAAGTTCTTGAAAGAAGAATGGAAAAGGCAGTTAAGCTTGTAAGATCTGGTGATAAGACTGCTAAAGTTGAATATGAAATAATGGAAAGAATTAAAGCACAATTAGAACAAAATCTTCCAGTTAGAACTTTAGAGTTTACTAAGGATGAAGAAAAGTTCGTAAAGAGTCTTTTCTTAATTACTTATAAGCCAGTATTATATGCTTGCAACGTATCAGAAGATGATATAATGAGCGGAGATCCTAATAATGAATATGTAAGAAGAGTACAAGAATATGCGGCTAAAGAAAATTCAGGAGTTATGGTGGTTTGTGCTAAATTAGAAGAAGAATTATCAGGACTTGAAGATGAAGAAAAAGCAGAAATGTTATCTGAATATGGTTTAGAAGAATCAGGATTAGATAAACTTATACAAGCTTCATATAAATTATTAGGTCTTATGAGTTTCTTAACTGCTGGTGTTCAAGAAGTTAGAGCTTGGACAATAAAAGAAGGAACTAAAGCTCCACAAGCAGCAGGAAAAATTCACTCAGATATAGAAAGAGGATTTATTAGAGCGGAAGTTGTAAGTTATGATGACTTAGTAGAATGTGGATCTGAAGCTCATGCAAAAGAAAAAGGTTTATATAGATTAGAAGGAAAAGATTACGTTATGAAAGATGGAGACATTGTAAACTTTAGATTCAATGTTTAATTCTTATAATTAACTTAATAATAAAATTAGAAGGTTAAGTATGAAAAATTACTTAACCTTTTAAAATGTTCAAAATTAATAAATTCTTAATAATTTTATTTGTATAAAAACAAGGAAATTTTAATTATATAACGAATATTATTTAAAGAAGTGGCTAAAAGTGGTGTAAAGTGGTTGAAAATAGAATGAAATCACTATAAAGTATATAGAGGAGTATATTTTATGTTAATAGGTGAATATCAACATACTTTGGATTTGAAAAACAGAATAATTATACCCGCAAAATTCAGAGAAGACCTTGGGAATAAGTTTATTATTACAAAAGGTCTAGATGGATGCCTTTATGTTTATCCACTTAGCGAATGGGAGATATTACAAGGGAAATTAAAAACTCTGCCCTTAACAAATAAGGATGCTAGATTTCTTGTCCGTTTCTTTTTTTCAGGGGCTACCGAGATTGAAATGGATAAGCAAGGTAGGGGCGTAATTCCACAAAACTTAAAAGAATATGCAACGATAGAAAAGGAAATAGTAAGTATAGGTGTTTTATCTAGAATAGAAATATGGAGTAAAGAAAAGTGGATACAATATAATGAAGCAGATATTGATTTTGAAAGTATCGCTGAAAAAATGAATGATTTAGGAATATAAGGAGTTTTTTTAATGGAATTTAAACATGTATCAGTATTACTTAATGAGTGCTTAGAAGGACTTGATATTAAAGAAGATGGAATATATGTGGATTGTACTTTAGGTGGCGCAGGACATTCTTCGCATATATTACAAAGACTTTCAAGTGATGGATTACTTATTGGTATAGATCAAGATAAAGATGCTTTAAAAGCAGCAAAAGAAAAATTAAAGGAATTTGAAAATGTACAATTTGTACATAATAATTTCTATAATATTGATTCTATATTAGAAACATTAGATATACCAAAGGTTGATGGGATACTAATGGATTTAGGAGTATCATCATATCAATTAGATGAAGGTGAAAGAGGTTTTAGCTATATGCAAGACGCACCTTTAGATATGAGAATGAATAGGGAGAATTCTTTCTCAGCATATGATGTAGTAAATACTTATTCAGTTGATGAATTATTTAAAGTTATTAAGGATTATGGAGAAGAAAAGTTTGCTAGAAGAATAGCTAATTTTATAGTTGAAAGAAGAGCTGAAAAGCCAATAGAAACAACTTTAGAGTTAGTTGACATAATAAAGGATGCAATACCTGCTAAAGCAAGAAGAGAAGGTCCACATCCAGCAAAAAGAACTTTCCAAGCAATAAGAATTGAAGTTAATGGAGAATTAAGAATCCTAAATAAGGCTATTGAGGATGGGGTAAATAGGCTTAATAAGGGAGGAAGAATGGCTATTATAACATTCCACTCTTTAGAGGACAGAATTGTTAAACATAAATTTAGAGAATTAGCAGATCCATGTACATGTCCAAAAGAGTTTCCAATGTGCGTTTGTGGGAAGAAGCCATTGGTTAAGTTAGTTAGTAGAAAAGCTATTGATCCAAGTAAGGAAGAAGTAGAAGAAAATCCAAGAAGTAGAAGTGCTAAGCTTAGAATTGTTGAAAGGATATAGTTAGCCAAGGTTATAAATAAACAGGGGTGTGAATATTATGATAGTGAGAGAATTAGATTATGTAAAAGGCAATGTTGCCATAAAGCCTGAAAGAAAAAGTTTTAGAACGGACAATGATCGAAAAAAAGAATTACAAAACAATAGAAAAAAGAAAAGAGAGTTACAAAAGAAAAATTATATAAGGAAAAGTAGTATACAGGTTGCAGCAATTATATTTTTAATTGGAATGATTACTATAACAAGAGATGCTAAAGTTTACACAATGCAAAAAGAGTTAGATAAGTTGGATACACAGATAGCTACAATGAAAGATGAAAATGAAGCATTAAGAATTAACCTTTTGAAAATTGGTTCACTAGATAATATAAAAAAGCAAGCTGAAGAAAAGTTAAATATGTCAATAGCAACTAAAGAAAACACTATGGAAATAGAAGTACCTAGTAATTACTTTGAAGAAGAAAAAGAAGAAGCTAATGAGATAAATAAAACATTGTTTTCAAGATTGTTGGATGCGTTTAAATAAGAGCGCATCTAAGTTTTTATGAAGAAATAAATGGAGGATTTAAGGTGAAAAAGAAAAAATATAGAGATATGGCAAAAGTAAGAAAAAGAATAATGGCTTCTTTAATAGCTATAATTACTCTACTATTTTTACTTACTGTAAGATTAGCATATATAATGATATTCAAGCATAGCGAATATTCAGCCATGGCAGAAGAACAATGGACAAGTGAAGTTAAAATTGATGCAAAAAGGGGAAGAATATTAGATAGGAATGGTGTAGAGTTAGCCGTTTCGGCTAATGTTTATAGGATTGATTTTGACTTGAATTCTATAAGAGCTTACTTAAAAAAAGAAAATCGTAAGTTTCAATCAAATGATGAAATTGCAGGAGCTATTGCAGATGCAATAGGAATGGAAAAGAATGATGTATTAAAGAAGTTAGAAACTAAACTTGCTAGTGGAGCAGATGCAGGTTCTGCTACTTTAATAAGAAGAATAGAAAAAGAACCAGCAGATAAGGTTAAGGCATTAAATATATCTGGTGTAATTATTTCGCCAGATACAAAGAGATATTATCCTAATAATAATTTCTTGGCACATGTTCTTGGAAGTACAAATGTTGATGGTCAAGGATTAACAGGAATAGAACTTCAGTATAATAATGTTTTATCTGGAACTCCTGGTATGAAGATTTCAGAACTTGATAGTAAAAGTGGAGAGTTACCTTACACTATATCAGAATATACAGCACCTATAGATGGAAAAGATATTACGTTAACTATAGATGAAAAAATACAATTATTTGCAGAAAGTGTTGCTGCTCAAGCTCATACTGAGCAAAAAGCTAAGGCTGTTTCAGTATTAGTAATGGACCCGAATACTGGGGAGATATTAGGTATGGCTAATAAACCAGATTTTGATCCTAATAACCCTTATTCTGGTATAGAGGCTTTTGATGGTGCAACAGATGGTGAAAAGATTCAAAAGATGTGGAGAAATAGATTAGTAAATGATACTTTTGAACCAGGTTCTATTTTTAAGGTAATAACTGCTATAACAGCATTAGAAGAAAATGCAGTAAATGATAGCAGCTCATTTGTATGTAATGGTAGTTTACAATTTGGAAGAAGAACTATAAAGTGTTGGAGAACATCAGGACATGGTGCTCAAGGTTTTCCTGAAATAATTCAAAATTCATGTAATGTTGGATTTATGCAACTTGGACAAATGATTGGTAAAGAAAAGTTATGTGAATATATATCTAAATTTGGATTTGGTAAAACAACAGGAATAGATTTACCAGGGGAAGCTAAAGGAATTGTAAAGTCTGTAGATAACATTTCAGAAACAGATTTAGCAACAATAGCCTTTGGTCAAACTAATACAGTAAACTCTGTTCAATATATGGCAGCTTTTAATGCAGTAGCCAATGGGGGTACTTGGATTCAACCTCATGTAATGAAAGAAGTAACTCATGAAGATAAAAATGGAACAACTGTAGTTGATGAAAGCTTCAATGCAAATACAAATGCTGTTGCAAGTAAAGAAAAAACAGCTGAACTTAGAACTTATCTAGAAAGAGTTATAACTAATGGTTCAGGAAATAGTGCTTTTGTTGAAGGATATCATATTGGTGGTAAAACAGGTACAGCTCAAAAGGTAGACCCTACTAATGGTACTTATGGCCAAGGAAAATATATTTCTTCATTTGTTGGTATGGCCCCTATTGACAATCCTAAAGTAACTGTTATGATAACAGTAGATGAACCAAGTAATAATGCATATTATGCAGGTCAAGTTGCAGCACCTTATGCTAAAAATTTATTCTCTAATATATTTAACTATATGGAAAGTAAATTCTCATCAGAAAATGATAAGGCTTTAACTAAGGATATAGTTATCCCAGAAGTTAGAGGAACAAGCATAGATCAAGCTAAAAAGACACTTAAGGATTTAGGCTTAGAAGCAGAAGTGTCAGGTGAAGGAACAGTTGTAAAGACAATTAAACCTTATCCTGGATATACTGTAAAACAAGGAGCTAAAATAACTCTTTACACTGATGATCAAGGCGGTGGAGCTAATAGTGTTGTTATGCCTAAGTTAGTAGGATATTCTAAAGAATCTGCAGAAGAGCTTTTAAAATCATTAGGCATAAATTATACAATTACTGGTGAAGGTATGGTAAATACTCAAAGTATTCCAGCTGGAGAAGTAGTTACAAAAGATGTAACAGTAAAATTGGAGTTAAACTCACAATATAAAGATTAGTTTTATTATATAGATGAAAAATAGAGGTGGTAGTATGAATCTAACTAAATTGTTAATTGGATTAGATTATGAAGTAGTACAAGGAAGTGACAACATAGAAATAAATGAAGTTAACTATGATAGTAGATTAGTTAAGGAAAATAGTTTATTTATATGTATTAAAGGCTTTGCAGTAGATGGACACAAGTATGCTAAAAGCGCTATAGAAAAAGGAGCAACTGTAATAGTTTGTGAAGATTCTATAGAATGCAATAATTCAAACGTCACTATAATAAAAGTTAAAGATACTAGAAAAGCTTTAGCTGTTATAGGAAGTAATTTCTATGATAATCCATCTAAGAAGATGAAGATTATAGGTGTTACTGGGACAAATGGAAAAACTACTACAACTTTTATGTTAAAAAACATATTAGAAAAAGCTGGTAAAAAAGTAGGGCTTGTAGGAACTATAGCTAATTATATCGGGGGAGAAAAACTTGATACTGAAAGAACAACTCCAGAATCTTTTGAATTACAAAAACTTTTCCATGAGATGGTAGAGAAAAATTGTGAATATTGTGTAATGGAAGTTTCTTCACATTCATTAGCATTAGATAGAGTATATGGAATTGAGTTTGAAGCAGGTATATTTACTAATATAACAAGAGATCACTTAGATTTTCATAAGACTTTTGAAAATTATTATAATGAAAAGTTTAAATTATTTGAAAGAAGTTGTTTAAACGTAGTTAATGTTGACGATAATTATGGTAAAGATGTTCTTAGAGATCTTAAAGCATTAGGAAAAGAAAAAATAGTTACAGTATCGGTTAAAGAAGATAGTGATTTAAAAGTATATGATGAAGTATGTGCAAGTGACCATGTAAGTTTTAAATTAAACATTGATGGAAAAGAAGAAAGTTTCATGGTGGATATGCCAGGTGAATTTAATATTTATAATGCGCTAGGTGTTATAGGTACTATGAAGAACCTTGGTATTTCAATAGAAGCTATTAAAGAAGGTCTTGAAGATGTTGTTGTACTTGGTAGATGTGAAAGAGCTGGTAAGAAGTATAATCTACCTTATACAATTATCTTAGACTATGCTCATACTCCAGATGGATTAGAAAATATATTAAAGACAGCTAGAGGTTTTACTAAAAATAGATTAATTTCTGTATTTGGCTGCGGTGGCGATAGAGATAAAGTAAAAAGACCTCAAATGGGTAAAATCGGAACAGACATATCAGATATAGCTATAGTAACTTCTGATAACCCAAGAACAGAAGAGCCTATGAGCATTATAGATGATGTAGTTAAAGGAATAGAAAAAGACAACTATGAAGTTGTAGAAAATAGAAAAGAAGCTATTAAAAAAGCTATAGATATTGCTAAAGAAGGCGATGTTATAGTTATAGCTGGTAAAGGTCATGAAGATTATCAAATCTTAAATACAGGAAAGATACATTTCGATGAAAGAGAAGTAGTAGATGAAATTCTTTCAAATAGAATATAAGAATATTTTTGTAAAACTAATATTATAATAAATTATGTGGAATATTGTGGCTTGTGCAATATTCCACATATTATTGAAAATATAAAAATAGATAGGTGGATTTTAAGGTGGAATTAACTTTTAAAGAACTATTAGAAGCTGTAGATGGTAAATTAATAGTTGAATCAGAAAATAAAGAATTTAATAATATTTGTACTGATACTAGAAAAATAGAAAAAAATAATGTTTTCTTAGCTTTAAAAGGTGAAGTGTTTAATGGAAATGAATATGTAAAAAGTGCTTTAGATAAGGGAGCATCTATAGCTATAGTAGACGAAGTGCTATTTGATGAAAAAGAAATAAAAGGTAATGTTATTAAAGTAGATAATACATATGATGCTTTACTTAAGCTTGCAAAGTATTATAGAGAAAAACTTAATCTTAAGGTTGTTGGAATTACAGGATCTACAGGAAAAACTTCTACTAAAGATTTAGTAGCTGCATTTTTAAGTGGAAAATATAAAGTGTTTAAAACTAAAGGGAACTTTAATAATCATATAGGGTTACCCCTTATGATATTAAGTTTAGATTCTTCAATTGAAGTAGCAGTATTAGAACTTGGAATGAGCAATCTTGGCGAAATTCATACTCTTGCAGATTGTGCAAGACCAGATATAGCTCTTATAACTAATATAGGTTTATCTCATATAGAGAATTTAAAAACTAGAGAAAATATATTAAAAGCTAAGTTAGAGATAACAGATTTCTTTGATGAAAATAATGTACTAGTAGTTAATGGAGAAGATGATTATTTAAAGAATTTAAAAGAAGAAAGTTTTAAAATAATAAAAACTGGTTATAATGAATTAAATAACTATAAAGCTAAGAACGTAGAATTAACAGAAACTTCAACTTCTTTTGAAATAGAAGATGAAGGGGCAAAGTATAAGTTTACTTTACCGATGGTAGGTGCTCATAATGTACTTAATGCTTTACTAGGTATAGTTGCATCTAAAACATTAGGTGTATCATATGAAGAAATGTTAGAAGGATTAAATAATATAGAAGCAACTTCTATGAGATTAGAATTTATAAAGGCTAATGATTACACTATAATAAATGATTGTTATAATGCCAGTCCTGATTCTATGAAAGCTGCTTTAGATGTATTAAAAAATCATTCAGGAAAAAGAAAAATAGCTATATTAGGAACAATGAGAGAATTAGGTGATGAATCAGAGAGAGCTCATAAAGAAGTAGCAGAATATGCAAAAGATAAGATAGATGTATTAGTATCAACTGGAGAATACGCTAAGGATTATAAATTAGGTTTTGGTGGAGAAAATATAATTGTTTATGACACTAAGGAAGAGTTAATAAAAAATATGAAAAACTTTGTAAAAGCTAATGATGTTATTTTAGTAAAAGCATCAAGAGGTGCTAAGTTTGAAGAAATAGTAGAAGGATTACAATAAAAATAAATAGTTAGGAGGTGAGCTGTCATAATAGTATGGCAGAACTCATGGGGGAATTATTAACAGGATTTTTAAATAGTAAAATAATAGTAGCATTTGTAATTGGATTAATAGTATCAATAGTATTAGGTCCTATTATAATACCGATATTACACAAATTAAAATTTGGTCAAAATATTCGTAAAGAAGGACCACAAAGCCATTTAAAGAAAGCAGGGACACCAACTATAGGAGGATTAATATTTATAATTTCTATAGTAGTTGTAATGATTTGTTCAAGATATAGCTTAACTGATAAAGGTATGGTTGTATTATACGGAACTTTAGCTTTTGGTTTAATAGGTTTTCTAGATGATATGTTAAAAATTATTCATAAGGAAAATGAAGGTTTAACAGCAAAACAAAAGCTTGCTCTTCAAGTTGTTTTTTCAATAGCTATAGCTATTTATGGTTATAAAGTAATGGGAACAGCTATTTCTATACCTTTTACAGATATTCAATTAGATTTAGGATGGCTTTATGTACCATTTGTTATTTTCTATTTCTTAGCTGTAACAAATGCTGTTAATTTAACTGATGGTTTAGATGGATTAGCAACATCAGTTACAATTTTAGTATTAACTTTCTTTAGTATAGTTGCGACTAAACTTGGTGTTAATAGTGTTGCAGTATTTTCAGTTGGTCTTACAGGAGCTTTACTTGGATTCTTAAAATATAATGCATATCCAGCTAAAGTTTTTATGGGTGATACTGGTTCATTAGCTTTAGGAGGAGCAATAGCTACTATAATGCTAGTATTACAAACTCCACTTTTAGTAATAATAGTTGGAGGAATTTATGTAATTGAAAATTTATCTGTAATTATACAAGTTACTTCGTTCAAGTTAACAGGTAAGAGAGTGTTTAAGATGGCTCCAATACATCATCACTTTGAACATTGTGGTTGGTCTGAAGTAAAGATAGTTACTGTATTTTCATTAGTTACTTTTATATTATGTATAATTGGTTTTGTATCTCTTTAATAATGGTATGGAGGATTTAGAATGAATAGAGGTATAAAGAAAAAGAAGAAAATGGGTAGTATGGATTACGGAGTATTTTATGTAGTAATGATATTATTATCTATTGGGATTGTTATGGTCTATTCCGCTAGTTCGTACTATGCAATGTTTAAGTATAAAGATAGTACTTTATTCTTAAAAAAACAGATATTTTCTTGTGCTTTAGGAATATTAGCTATGTTTATAACATTAAACTTTGATTATCACAAACTAAAGAAAGTTACATTACCACTAATGATAATAACTATTCCGTTGCTTCTTCTTGTTTATGCGTTTCCAGCAGTAAATGGTGCACAAAGGTGGATAGCTTTAGGGCCATTATCATTTCAACCTTCTGAGTTGACTAAATATGTTGTTGTATTATTTTTAGCAATGAGTTTGTCTTCTAAAGGTGATGAGGTTAAAAAGTTTTGGACAGGAATAGTTCCTTATTTGGGTGTTGCAGGTTTTTATGCAGGACTTGTATTAGCTCAGAAGAACTTAAGTATAGCTTCAGTAATAATGATAGTAACATTTATAATGTTGTTTTGTTCTGGTGGTACTCTTAAACATATGTTTGGATATATAGCACCAGCAATGGTATCGGCAGCTTTATTTTTTACATTTAGTTCGGATTATAGAAGAAAAAGAATGCTTAACTTTATAGATCCATGGCAAGATGCTGCAGGTGATGGATATCAGCTTATTCAATCATTTTATGCCTTAGGGGCAGGTGGAATGTTAGGACTTGGACTTGGGCAATCAAGACAAAAGACTTTATATATGCCTGAGCCACATAATGACTTTATATTCTCTATAATAGGTGAGGAATTAGGGTTTATAGGATGTGCTTGCATAATAGGTTTATTTATATTTTTAATTGCTAGAGGAATAAGAGTAGCATTAAGAGCTAAAGATTCTTATGGAACATTATTAGCAATAGGAATAACATCTGTTATTGGTGTGCAAACTATAATTAATTTAGCAGTTGTAACTGGATCTATGCCAGTTACAGGAGTACCATTACCATTTATAAGTTATGGTGGAACTTCTCTAGCTATAACAATGGCTGCTATAGGTATATTGTTAAATATATCAAAACAATGTAAATCAAATGAAAATTAGAAAAATGCCATTACTTTTTAAAAGTAATGGCATTAATATTATTAATTTGATGAAATTAATAATATTAAGTGGTATTATATTTATATAATAAAAACTTATAAAATTAGGATGGGAAGTTTATGGCTAAAACAGATAATGAATATATAAGAAAGGCTAAGAAAAGAAGAAAAATAAAAAAGGTAATTATTTTTACTATTCTTATAATAATTTGTGCTTTTATTATAGTTACCTATACGGACATTTTTAAAATTAAAAACATCAAGTGTAGTGAGGATAATATAATAACAAAAGATTTTGTTATTGAAAAAAGTAAAGAATTAGAAGGAAAGAATTTATTATTTCTTACTAAGGACGAGGTGAAAAATACTTTTAAAGAAAATCCTTATGTTGAGGAAGTAAAATATAAAAAGAAATATCCAAGTACTATTGAATTATCAGTTATAGAAAAGAAAGGTTTATTTTTTGTAAGATCAGAAAATGAATTTAATGTTATTAGTGATGAAATGACTTATTTGGAAAAAGCTAATAATATTGATGGCAGAAATTTAATAGAGGTTATAGGAATTGATTTAAGTGGCAAAACTTTAGGAGAGTATGTAGGAAAATCTGATAGAGAAAAAGAAATTCTTAAGGATATATATAAGGTACAACAGTTTTTAAATGAAAATTTAAAGAATGTAAAGATATCCTCTATTAACATAAGTAATTTATCTAATATATTATGTTATTTCGATAATATACAAGTTATGTTAGGTAGTGATGAGAATTTAATTAATAAGATGAAGACAGCAGCTATTGTTTATAACCAAGGTGCTGTACAAGAATATATTAATGTTAGTTTTAATGGATCAGCAGATTTTAAGTAGGAGGTAGTATATGAAAAAGGTAGCATCACAAATAGCAGTAGCTCTTGTATGTTCATTTTTAGGTTTCTTATTAGCATCTCAATATAAGATATTGTCTAAGACAGAATCTAAAGATAAAACTTATGATAATACTAATATATTAGATGAAATAGAAAGTTTAAAAAAAGAAAAGGAAGAATTAATATCCACCAATGCTACTTTAAATGAGGAGTTAAAGAAATTTGAGGAAAGTGCAACTCAAGAAGGGGAAATAGAAAAGGAAGTAAAGAAACAATTAGATAATGCAAGAATGCAATTAGGATTAGTTGATGTAGAGGGGCCTGGTATAACTATAAATATATCACCTAAAAATAATATATTCGGATCAAATTCTATGGAAGCTAATACTAGTTTAGATGAAAGAGAATTAATTAACATAATAAACTTATTGTGGTTTTCAAAGGCAGAAGCAATATCAGTAAATGGTTATAGAATTACTCCTCAAACTGGTATAAAATCTTCTGGGAATTATCTTTGGGTTGGTTCAGCAGGTAAAATAAGTCCTAAGGAAAAGATAGTTATAGAAGCAATAGGAGATAAGACAAAGTTAAATGCTGGTGTGAGATTTCAATCAGATTATAATTTAACAACTGGATCCCTTGCTAATTATGATGTAGAAGTAAAGCTTTTAGAAGACTTAAAGATAGATAAAACTACACAAACATTAAAAAGTGACTATGTAAAAGAAGTTAAGGAATAGGGGGAAAAGTATAGATGATAGCAGGAATAGGGCTTTTAATTGGAGCTATTTTAGGTCTATTAGTTGATATAAATATACCAGAAAAATTTTCGCCATATGTATCTGTAGCAATATTGGCCTGTTTAGATTCAGTTTTTGGAGCGGTGAGAGCAAATTTATCAAAAAACTTTGAAGCAAATATATTTATTTCAGGCTTTTTTGGAAATGCATTACTTGCAGCTGCACTAGCTTATTTAGGAGATAAGTTAGGTATTCCTATTTATATTGCAGCAGTAATAGTTTTTGGTGGAAGAATTTTTGATAACTTTGCAATAATAAGAAGAATTGTTTTAGAGAGGCTTAAAACTAAAAAGGTGAGGAAGCTAAATGAAGAATAGTGCTTTGAAGGCTATTATATTTATTTCTACTGTAACCTTAGGATTTCTTATTTCAGGAAATTTTAATTTTGAAGGTTTTGAATATTCCTTAGGGCTTAATGCAACTGAATACCAAAATGCTGTAGAAGAAAAAAATAAGTTATTAAAAGAAGTAGGTAGCTTGAAATCTGATAATAAAGAAATTACATATAAAATTGATAAATATAATAGTAATGATGTAAATAGTGAAAAAATATTAAAGGACATGAAAGAAGAACTAAAATATAATACTATGCTAACAGGGACTAATGAAGTAAGAGGTCAAGGAATTGTTATTATTATTAATGATGGTGTATATAATAATAAATTAGATACAAAAGAGGAACTTGATAGTAAGACGCTGCATGATTCAGATGTATTTACCCTTTTAAATGATATAAAGTCAGCAGGTGCAGAAGCTATAGCTATTAATGATCATAGGATGACTCCTTTATCAGCTATAACTTGTAAATATGCTTTTTTAGAATTTGAAGATGGTGATATGGCTTCAGCTCCTTTTAATATTTATGCTATTGGTGATGCGGAAACTATGAAAAGTTTATTATTACAAGATGGAAGTTACTTGAGGAGATTAATGATTAGAGGACTATCGGTAGAGTTAGAAGTTAAGTATAATATAATTATGAAAGCAACAAATATTTCAGAAATGAAATATGCAAAAGAATATATTAAGAAAAATTAATAAATATGAAATAATTTTACTTTAAAAAAATAAAGGAAAATTAGCTTTTGTGCAGAATATATTTATGAAGTGGTTACTTATATCTATAAAGGGGGCACTATTGTGAGTATTAGTGATAATATAAATAAAATAGTAAATGAAATACCTAAAGGCGTAAAGTTGCTAGCTGTTTCTAAAACAAAGCCTTTAGAAGATATGGAAGAAGCATATAATTCTGGAATAAGAGATTTTGGTGAAAATAAGGTTCAAGAAATTATGAAAAAGGAAGAACTTTTTCATAAGGATGTTAGATGGCACCTTATAGGTAAGTTGCAAACTAATAAAGTTAAATATATAGTGGGAAAAGTATATTTAATTCACTCTTTATCTAGTGTTAAGCTTTTAGAGAAGATTGAAAAGGAATATAGTAAAGCAGATTTAGTAGCCAATGTTCTTATACAAATAAACATAGGAAGAGAAGAAAGTAAAAGTGGTATTCTATTAGAGGAATTAAATGATATAATAGAGAAGATTGAAAACTGCAAATATGTAAAGGTAAAGGGGATAATGGTTATTATTCCTAAAGGGGACGATGAAAGCAATCGAAAATATTTTAAAGAAACAAAAAAAATATTTGATGATTTAAAAAACAATAAGTTCAAAAATATAACCATGGAAATTCTTTCAATGGGGATGACTCATGACTATAAGATTGCAATTGAGGAAGGGTCTAATCTAGTTAGAATTGGCGAAGGTATATTTGGGAAAAGAGATTATATTCAAGGAGGAAATTATAGTGAGTAATGTAATGACAAAGGTAAAGGCGTTTTTAGGATTCGATGAATTAGAGGATGAATATGATGATTATGAAGACTTTGATGATGTAGAATCAGAAGAAGAAGAAAGTGAAATAGTTGAACCTGTTATTCAAAATAACAAAAAAAATAATAAGGTTGTAAATATTCATACTACAGCAACAGCAAAGGTTATTATTACTAAGCCAACTGCTTATGAAGATGCTACTGAAATAAGTGATGCATTAAAATCAAGAAAAATAGTAGTGGTAAACACTACATCTCTAGAAAATAAAATAGCACAAAGACTTTTAGATTTTATTAGTGGTTCTTGTTATTCATTAGGTGGAGAACTTCAACAAATAGAAAAAGGTGTATATATGTTAGCTCCTTCTAATGTAGAAGTTACAAATGAATTAAAAAACGAATTAAGTTCTAAAGCAGTATTTACATGGAAGTAAGTAGGAATTATTTATGGGAATAATGAGGCTTTTAATAACATTTATTAGAGTTATTGAATTACTAATTTTTATAGAATGTATATTATCTTGGGTTATACAAGATTATAATAATGAGATAATGAGTACACTCAGAAGAATTACAGGACCAATATTAGAACCCTTTAGAAAGTTGCAGTATAGATTTATAGGTAACAGTATGATTGATATATCGCCTATATTAGCTTTTGTTACCTTAGAGATAATTGAAAAAATAATCTATATGATATAGAATGAATATGGAAAAAAAAGAATTAAAGAAATACTTTGTAGATGAAGAGTTAGATGAAGTATTAAATTTATATGAAAAATATAGATTAGCCGAAGAGAGAGAGATTCCTCTCTTCGGTAAAGATTTTTATACGCCTAATATATGGAGATTTTTTGAGAAGAATATTAATAGTGGGTATTGTAAAGTGGAATCTTGCGGGTGTTTTGATGAGGCAGAAAGACGCATGATTTCTTTTAATAACAATTATGATATTCCATATCCATATAAAGTTATTAAAATAACTAATAATTCGAAATTTAGTAATGAAGGACATAGAAATTTTTTAGGATCATTACTGGCTTTAGGGATAAAAAGAAGCAAATTAGGAGATTTATTAGTTAAAGATAATTGTTGCTATGTTCCAGTTTGTGAAGAAATCGCTGAGTTCATATTAAGTAATTTAAAATCTATAGGTAAATCACCTTGTAAAGTTGAGATATTAACAGAAGATTTTGTTCTTCCGAAGGTTGAATTTACGGAGACAGTTATTTTAGTTCAAGGACTTAGATTAGATTCTATTGTAGCAAAACTTGCTAAAGTAGCTAGAGGAAAAGCTCAAAATATGATTGAAGAAGGAAAGGTATTAGTAGACTATATATGTATTAGAGAAAAATCCTTTCAAGTACAATCTGGAGAGAGA
Organism: Clostridium sp.; assembly: GCA_015058405.1. Lineage (GTDB taxonomy): Bacteria > Bacillota > Clostridia > Clostridiales > Clostridiaceae > Clostridium. The sequence goes on along the minus strand of SVCL01000052.1, from coordinate 7,102 downwards.
ATTACCATACGTGGTTTAGGTAAGTATTTATTAGGAGACGTAGTAGGTAATAGTAAAAGTGGTAAATTTAAAGTTATAATAAAAAAATATACATAATAGAGGTGATTAACATGAAACTGACACCAATGGATATAAACAATAAAGAGTTTAAAAGAGGAATAAGGGGATATTCTCCTGAAGAAGTTGATGAATTTTTAGATGAAGTAGTTGAAAGTTATGAAGAATTATATAAAGATAATACAAGATTAAAAGAAAAACTTTCAGCAGTAACAGATAAAGTAGAACATTATTCTAAGATAGAAACTACTATTCAAAATACATTAGTATTAGCACAAAATGCAGCAGAACAAGCAAAGATTTCTTCACAAAAAGAAGCAGAAATGATTATAAAGAATGCTAATGAAACAGCACAAAAAATATTAGATAAGGCTCATAGTGATGTAGTAGAAATAAATGCAGAATATGAAAAAGCTAAACAAGAATTTGTTAAATTTAGAGCAAAATTTAGAAGCTTTATAACTACTCAATTAGATACTTTTGAAGATTTAGAAAAAGATTTAAATAAGAGCTACGGAATATCTTCACCAGTAGAAGAAAGTATTGATGAAAAGGAAATTACTTTTGCTGAAGAAGAGTTAGCTGAAGTAGAAGAAAATATTGATGAAATTAAAAGCTTTTTCGCTTCATCAGATGATGACGAATAGATATATATATATTATAAAAGCAACCTTTGTATGTTATAAAGGTTGCTTTTTTTGCATTTTAAATTGAGAATTACTAAAGGTTATATTATAATGTTAAAGAATACAATGATGAGGTGTACATAAAATGGAAGAGACTATTTTTAATATAGATGAAAATTTTGAAGGACAAAGAATTGACAAATACCTTTCAAGTGCATTTGAGGGGCAATCAAGATCTTATTTGCAAGGCTTAATAGAAAAAGGAAACGTATTAGTTAATAATAAAATTATAAAAAGTAATTATAAATTAAAAAATTTTGATGAAATTGTAGTTACTTTACCAGAGCCTTTAGAATTAAAAGTTGAAGCTGAAGATATACCTTTAGATATAGTTTATGAAGATAAGGATGTAATAGTAGTAAATAAGCCACAAGGAATGGTTGTTCATCCTGCTCCAGGAAATTATAGTGGTACTTTAGTTAATGCTTTATTGCATTATTGCACAGATTTATCAAGTATAAATGGAGTAATTAGACCAGGAATAGTTCATAGAATAGATAAGGATACTACAGGAATTTTAGTAGTAGCCAAAAATGATAAAGCTCATAATTTTTTATCAGACCAATTAAGAGATCATTCAATGAAGCGTGAATATTTTGCGTTAGTAGAAGGAAGAATTAAAGAAGATACAGGTGTTATTGATAAACCTTTAGGAAGAAATAAAAAAGATAGATTAAAGATAGGTATTGTTCCAGATGGTAGAAGAGCAGTAACTCATTATGAAGTTTTAGAAAGATTTAATAGTACTACTTTAATAAAGTGCGTACTAGAAACAGGAAGGACTCATCAAATTAGAGTTCATATGGCATCTATAGGGCATCCGTTAGTAGGAGATCCTCTATATGGCTTTAAAAAACAAAAGTATAAATTAGAAGGTCAGATGCTGCATGCTAAAACTTTAGGCTTTATACACCCTTCAACAAAGAAATATATGGAGTTTACTTCTGAGCTGCCAAAGTATTTTAAAGAATTATTAGATAAGTTAGAAAAAGAAATGATTTAGGAGAGAAGTTTTATGAAACTAAAAGCTAATTTATTAGATGAAAAAGCTATTAAAAGAAGTCTTATTAGAATATCACATGAAATAATAGAAAGAAATAAAGGTGTAGAAGACTTAGTGTTAGTTGGTATTAAGAGAAGAGGATATCCTTTAGCACAAAGAATAGCTGAAGAAATAAAGAAAATTGAAGGTGTTGAAGTATCAGTAGGAAGTGTTGATATTACTTTCTATAGAGATGATAGACATGAAAGCGAAGATATACCTATGGTAAAGAATTTAGATTTAGGTGTTGATATTCAAGATAAAAAGGTAGTACTTATAGATGATGTATTATTTACAGGAAGAACTGTAAGAGCTGCTCTTGATGCAGTAATAGATGTAGGTAGACCAAGAGCTGTTCAATTAGCAGTGCTTATAGATAGAGGTCATAAGGAATTGCCAATTAGAGCTGATTATGTAGGAAAGAATATTCCAACATCAAGAAGTGAAAAGATTGCATTACATATTACTGAAATAGATGATGAGGATTCTGTAAAGATATACGAAGATTAAAATTTAGGAGGAAACAATGGAATATAATTTAATTGCCACTACAACTTTTGGGTTAGAGGGAATAACAGCAAAAGAATTGAGAGCTTTAGGCTATGATGATGTAAAAACTGAAACTAGTAAGGTATTTTTTAGTGGGGATGAAATGGATATAGCTATTGCTAATATTCATCTTAGAACAGCTGATAGAGTTTTAATAAAGATGGCTGAATTTGAGGCTAGAACATTTGAGGAGTTATTTCAAGGAACTAAAAAGGTTAATTGGAGTAAGATTATACCTAGAAACGGAAAAATGCACGTTGTAGGAAAATCAGTAAAATCAACTTTACATAGTGTTCCTGATTGTCAATCAATAGTTAAGAAAGCTATTATAACTCATATGAGTGAAGCTTATGATATTACAAAATTTAATGAAGATGGACCAGTATATAAGATAGAAGTAGCTATATTAAAGGATAAAGTTACATTAACTATAGATACATCAGGTTCAGGATTACATAAAAGAGGATATAGAGAAAACTCAGGTGCTGCTCCATTAAAGGAAACATTAGCAGCAGCTATGGTTCTATTATCAAGATGGCAAGAAAATTATGAGCTTATAGATCCTTTCTGTGGTTCAGGTACTATTTTAATAGAAGCAGCTATGATAATGCAAAATATAGCTCCAGGTGTAAATAGGGAGTTTGTTTGTGAGACATGGCCTAATATTCCAGATTATATATTTAAACAAGTTAGAGAAGGCGCAAGAAGAGCTGAAAAGAGAAAAAATATAAAACTTAAGGGATATGATATAGATACTTGGGTTTTAAGAACAGCTGAAAATAATGCATTTAAAGCAGGAGTAAGTGACTGCATAGAATTTAATCATAGAGATTTTAAGAAATTTGAAAATAGTAATAAAGAAGGATTTATTCTTACTAATCCACCTTATGGAGAAAGATTAAGTGATAAGAGAGAAGTAGAAAAGTTATACGAAATCTTTGGTAGATACAAAAAAGAATATCCAAACTGGGACTTTAATATACTTACATCTTATGAAGGCTTTGAAAGACCTTTTGCAAGAAAAGCTACTAAGAATAGAAAGCTTTATAATGGTAAGTTAAAGTGTTACTACTATCAATATTTTGATAATACAACAATAAAGGGACATGGAGATACTGTAATACAAGAAATTATTAGAAATTCTTAATATTTAAGAAAGGATTTATTAAATGTTTGTTATTACTTGCGATAGTTACGCCTTTTAATGTGAATTTAGAACGATTAAATGTATGGTCTAGCACTCAAGGGACAACATACCAAGAAGTAACTAGTGATAAAGCAGAAAAGTTGATGAAAGAAAAAATAGTATAATAAATTCAGTTGACTCTGCATTAAAATATTATCCAAATATAAGAGCTATAAATGATGGAAATGAAACATTAAATGATAATGGAGTAATAGAATATTATAATTTGACTGGAAGATGGATAAATGAAAGTAATTTAGTTAAAGCTAGACAAGATATAGCTTTGGCTAAAATTGCAAAAGGAAGAGATTTAACTACAAAGGAGATAACAAATATATTAGAATTATTTTATTAAATAAATTTTAAAAGTGATATATCAAAAATACTTATATAAAGAATGCTATGAAAAAAAGATAAAATAATTAGCGAAATCAACAGTTTATATGTAGCTAATTATTTTATCTTTTTACTATTATAACATCTCTAGTGTTAAATTATTTCTTTTCAATTTCTAATGAATCAAATTTAAATGGATCTGCATAAATTGTTTTATTAGTATAATATATAACCATTCCAGGTTTAGCTCCATTAGGTTTTCTTAGGTTTTTAACTTCTGTATAATCTACAGGAACTTTAGAGTTTTCTTTTCCTTTACTATAATGAGCTGCAATTATGGCTGCTTCAGAAATAGTAAGATCATCTATGTCTGTTCCCTTAATAATTACGTGAGATCCTGGTATATCTTTTGTATGAAGCCATATATCATTTTTATGAGCAAACTTTAAGCTTAAATAATCATTTTGAATATTGTTTTTACCAATATATATATCAAAACCTTTAGAAGATATAAAGTGTAGAGGTTTGTCAGCCTTTACTTTTTTAGTACCTTTCTTTTGGGCCTTGAATTTAATATACCCAGTTTCAATAAGCTCAGCCTTAATTTGATCTATTTCATTATAAGAATCAACATTATGAATATTAGTTAAAACTGAATTTAAGTATTCTAACTCTTCATCATTCTTTTTAAGTTGTTCTATAGCCCATTCTTCAGATTTCTTTAACTTATTATATTTCTTATAGTAAGCTTGAACATTTTGTGAAGGACTCTTGTTTGGATCTAGTGATATAGTTAAGTATTCTTCTTCTTCAGAATAGAAGTTAAGTAAAGTGGTTTCTGTATCACCTTGCTTAATTGAATATATATAAGAAGTTAATAAATCACCTTTGATTTTATATTTTTCCTTAGTTTGACCTTCTTTAATGTTTTCGTTTAAGATTTTAGATTTTTTCTTACATCTTTCAATATTTGTATTAATTAATTTCTGTAAGTTAGTTGATCTGCTCGAAAGTCTTTCTTGCTTGTCTTTCATATAGAAGAAGTGATCAAGCATAGTTGAAGGAGAATCATAAGAAATGTAGCTTAAGTCTCCAAAAGCATGATCAAATTTATAACAATAGAAGTCTTTGTAGATTCCATTGTTATCTTTATAAATTAAATAATCTGTATGTTCTAAAAGATGTTCAAAGAAGCTTTTTAATGAAGTATAAAGTTCTTTTTCATTATCAAGTGAAAGTGATTTTTCTAAACATTTATTATGTAGCTCTTTAGATACAGGTTTTGAAATACCAGTGAAAGTTTTAAAGAAAAAGGAATCATTAAGTTCAAGTTCATTTTCTTTAATAAAATTAATAAAATCTTCTTCTGTAAAATTCATTGGATTTAGTTTTGTAGAAGCTGGAGGATATACATATTCTACTCCTGGATATAATACTCTATAGCTATTTATATCAGGTGTTATATGTTTTATAGATTCCATAACTTTATTATCTCTATCACGCACAAGAGTTATATTAGAGTGTCTACCCATTATTTCTACAATTAAAGAATATGTACTGTTGAATCCCATTTCATCTGAAGATTCAATTGTAAAAATAACTATTCTATCTCCATCTTTTTGAGTAATCTTATTTATTTTTCCGCCAATAAGATATTTTCTAAGTACCATTAAAAACATAGGGGCTTTTAATGGATTTTCTTTAGGTTCCTCTGTAAAATGTATTCTAGGAAATTTAGAGGAAGCTGATATAAGTAATTTATGATTTTTTCTATCTTTTCTTAGAGTTAAAATGACTTCATCTTTTTCAGGTTGATTAATTTTATCTATTTTTGAATCTAGTAATATATCATTCATATTATTTAATAAACTATATAAGAAAATTCCATCTAGTGCCATGCTATCATCCTCTCTTTCTCTAATTCATAGTATAACATTAAATAAAAATTAAGTTAAGATAGAAGAAAAGTATAATTTAAATGTTTTTTTCTATTGTAAAGGAAAGATTTTGAGAGTATTATGTTAATTGAGTAAAAATTAAGTACATAATTAGTTGGAGTAATGAAGCAAGAGGGAGATGTAATGAAGGGTTTAAAAAATATAAGGTATATGTTTTTAGGGGGGATTATAGTATATTCTTTATTTCTCATTTCTTGTGGGAAGGCAGAAGAAAGTGCAGTGGATTCAATTAAATTAGATAGTGGAGCCATAATAGAAAAGGTGGATGATAATTTTAGAAACTGCAACTTAATAAACGAAAAATATGATCCTATTGAATCTGAAAATGTAATAGGATTATATGATAAAGAAACAAGCAGATATATTAGTGTTAATAATGAGGGATATAAATTTTTTAATAATGGAAAAATTAATAAAATAGAAGGTGTAACATTAGATTCTATAAGTTTAAAACTATCTCCAAAGGGAAAGTATCTATCCTATTTTAAGGAAGAGGATGGAGTTAATAATTTAAAAATATATAATTTAGAAGATAAAAAAGAAGTGACATTTAATTCTAAAGTATTTATATCAAGTACTTTTATGGATTGGCTTGATGAAGATAGTATTGTGTATTATGGAATAAGTGAAGATAGAGTAAATGGAATATTTATTTATAATCTAAAAACAGAAAAAGAAGAAGTGTTCTATAAATTAACTGGAGGAATAGTTCAGTATATGAAAACCTTAGATAATGGTTTAATTTATGTACATGAAACTGTAGATAATGAAAGAACTCTTAAGATTATAGATAAGAATGCTAGTAATGAAAATGTTTTATCAAAGGATGTTATGTGGGTTCAGGACATAATTAAGGTTGATGATAGTTATTATTTCTTTGGAAAAGTAAAAGGGAATAATGAAGCATTATATAAGATTAGCAATGGTAAATCAAAAAGAATGGTATTTGATTTTCCCCAAGAAATAGATGTGCAAAAGGGGCTAGCTAAAACACAAAAAGGAGAAATTCTTTTTATAGGTAAAAGTGATAAAAATAAAAGAGAAGAACAAATTTACAAATTAACTAAGGAAGGTTCTATAAGTTTATTAAAGGAATCTTCAAAAGAGTATAGTTTTGTAAGTATAAATGAATAATAATGTAAGCTGTGAAAAGGGAGTGTCGCATTAGCAATTTAAAAAATTGCTAATGGCACTTCCTTTTTTTGATGAATATATCTATTTTAGGTTACTAAAAAACTTTAATCTAAAATTTGACGCACTTTAATAAAGGTTCGTAAAAATATATTTT
>SVCL01000051.1 GCA_015058405.1 Clostridium sp. | reverse complement strand
TGGTAATTTTAATTGATAAAACTTACAATTAATTGTATAATTCTTATGTAAAATATTTGTTTTTTTCATGTAAATATTTTACTACAAATCCTAACTTCTTTGAGGTTAGGATTTAATTTTTTTCATAGAAAAAGGGCGTCACACTATTTTTTAGTGCGACAGCCCCTTAAGCTTTTAATAACTTGTAAATCCTCCATCTGTAGTAACAGTAGCTCCTGTAATATGAGTTGAGTCATCAGATGCTAAAAATAAAATTGCAGAAGCTTGTTCATAAGCTTCGGATGGTCTTTGTAATAAAGAAGTTTGTTTTACGCCAACAAAAGATTCAGTTTGAGTTTTATCAGCACTTTGCTTTTTGTGAAGCTCTATAGCCCTTTCTAGTAATGGTGTAAATGTAGATGATGGATTTATAGAAGTTACTCTTATATTATGTTTGGCATAATCAATAGCTAAGTTTTTAGTTAATCCATTTATGGCATGTTTAGAAGCATTGTAAGCAGGAAGCCCAGGGATACCTGTAATACCAGCAACAGAAGAGTCATTTATTATTACTCCACCTGTTTTTTGTTTCAAAAATTGTTTGATTTCATGTTTACATAAGTATTAACTGCAGTTTCAACTAATTTAATAGCTGATTCTTCTTTTGTTAAATCTCCTTGAACAAAAATGGCTTCGCCACCTTTTTCTTTAATGTTTGTTACTATTTCATCTCCAAGACTTTTTCTTCTTCCACAAAGAACTACCTTACCGCCTTCTAAAGCTGCACGAATGGCAGTTTCTTTACCTATACCCCTTGAAGAGCCGGTGATAATCATTACTTTGTCTTTAAAACGATCTTTTAAATAAGCTTCCATTTTATACCTTCTTTTTACTTTATATTACAATAATTGCAATAAATGAGTAAAGTGGTGTTTGAAAATTTTATTAAAGTTACTACATTATATTAACTATTTTTAACGTTAAAAGTGCGTTTACAGAAGATAAATTATTCTTTTTTTAATAATTGTAAGCTTACAAAACATTAATAAGTAATTAAGAATTAAAGGAGGAAATAAAATGGCAGATTATGATAATTCAAGATACACATATGCTCAAGTACTTGCAGGGAATGGGTATTATATGAAAGATGATAAATTACGTTATTCAGATGGTGTAAAAACTATGCAAACAAAACTTAATAAGGTAGGATATAGTTGTGGTACACCAGATGGTAAATTTGGATCTGGAACAGATTCTGCAGTTAGAAAGTTTCAAGGGGCAAAGAGTTTAACTGTAGATGGTAAGGCAGGAAAGAATACATTAACTAAGTTAGATAGTGCAGCTTCAGGTGGCAGTGGTGGTGGAGGAACTACAACTGATTCAGCTAAGCAGCTAAAGAAGACTCATGGTACTACAATTGCAAATCTTGCAAAACAATATGGAATTGATGTAAATGTACTAGGTGGATTTATCTTAGTAGAATCGAGTGGTTCTGGATTAGTAAATGGTAAATTAAAAATCCGTTTTGAAAACCATGTATTTATAGCTAATGATGGTACACGTTATAAAAATGTATATTTCACATATAACGAAAGTCAAAAGTGGACAGGACATAAATACAGAACTACAACTAATGGAGCATGGATTGAATGTCATAAGAATGGACAAACTGGTGAATACACAGTATTTGAATTTGCTAAGACATTAAATTCAACTGCTGCATATAAATCAATAAGTATGGGAATGGGACAAATTATGGGTGGAAACTATGCTACATGTGGTTTTAGTTCACCTAAGGCAATGTATGATAAGTTTGCTAGTGGAGAGACAGAACAAATTAAAGGTATGGTTAACTTTATTGTTAACACATCAAATTTATATACAGCTTGCAAGAATCTTGACTGGGATAATATGGCTAGGTATTATAATGGTTCTGGTAATGTAGCTAGTTATTCACCAAAATTAAAGGATGGATATACTTATTACAAGAATGCATAATTTTTATGTAATAAAAAAAGTAGGAATGAATATTTAATGTTCATTCCTATTTCCTTTTGGAGTAAGTTTTTCTTATGTAATTAACAATACTATCAGCATCTTCTAATTTATATGGAATTTTTTCGGCTAATTCCTCATCTAATATAAATTCATTACCTTGAGCTAAATAAATTCTTGTAGTAGAAAATGGCTGAAAAGCAGAAGGACCATTTTCAACATAATAATTTATATTTACAATTATATCTTTTATCTCATCATTATTTACATCTTCAAATGTAATGAAATTAATTCTATCATATATCCAAAGTTGAAGAGCAGAAAAGATTTCTTTAGGAGTATCAAAACTATAAATAACTTTCCCTTCTTTAAAAAGTTTAAAAGATACATCAGGGTGTTCTTTAGAACCTTCAGGAATTATATCTGGTCTATTAGGAGCATAACTTGCAAATGTTACTTTGCCTAAGTTTTCTAGTGAGACATTGAAAGTTTGCTCTGTGATAAGAGAATATGTATCTAATTTTACTGGGGGAGAGTGGTATGTATCTTGTTCTAATTTATAATCAACAGAAGTTGAAGTGTAATTAGTTTCTAAATAATTACATCCATAAAGAAGTAAAACTAAGTTAATTAAGATATTACTTAAAAGATATTTTTTCATACATCACACCTTCCGTATTAATCAGAACTATAAAATATTATTTCCTTTGTATCATGATTCTATGTATTTATTTGAATCTATATATTCTTTACCGAAATCGCATAATGCAGAAAATACAGGAGTAATATTCTTACCTAACTCAGTTAATGAATACTCAACTCTTGGTGGAACTTCGTTATATGATTTTCGTAAAATAAGGCCAGTTGATTCTAATTCGTGTAGCTGAAGAGAAAGAGATTTTTGAGGTATATTATCTAGTTTTCTTCTTAATTCATTAAATCTTAAAGTGTTTTTTGAAAGATGCCATAAAATTTTTAATTTCCATTTTCCACTTATTATATTTAAACCAACATCTATTGGGCATTTATTATTCATTGAATTAATATGTTTCATGTTTTCCTCCTATGCAGAACAAAAGTGTATTTTATTACACCTAGTGTAAAAAAAGTGCGTACTTGTATAATTTTACGTTAAATCTATAATAATTATATCAATATAGATAGAAATTGAAAAATGGGAGGGAAAATAGATGGTAATAGATAGTCATGAACATATTTTTTCAAATATCAAATCTCAAATTGAGTTAATGGATAAGGCAGGAGTTGAAAAGACTATACTTTTTTCTACAACATTTCATCCAGAGAATGCTAGGAATTTATTAGAGATTGAAAGTGAGATGAATAAGCTAACAAAGATACTTAGTGGGGAATTAAAAGGAGAAGAAAGACTTTTAAGACAAAAACAATCTAATGAAGAAGTTAGTGAAGCAGTAAGAAATAATCCAAATAGATTTATGGGCTTTGGTGCAGTTCCTCTAGATTTAAATCAAAATGATACATCTGAGTGGATAAATAAATATATAGTTAATAGTAATCTTTTAGGGGCTGGAGAGTTTACACCAGGGAATATAGATGCAGTAATAAATTTAGAAAAAGTATTTAAGGCGTTATCAGATAATCCTAAGTATCCTATGTGGATACATACCTTTGATCCTGTTAACTTAGAAAAGTTAAAGGTAATTATGAATATGTGTACTAAATATCCTAGAGTAAAAGTGATTTTAGGACATTTAGGTGGGGTTAATTGGAGAAGTGTAATAGAGTTTGCCAAAGATAAACCTCAAATATATCTAGATTTATCAGCAGTATATTCTACATTTCAAATAAAATCTGCAGTATGGCAAGTACCAGAAAGATGTCTGTTTTCTTCAGATGCACCAATGAATGAACCAAGTATATATAGATTTATGCTTGAAAAAACTATAGATGATAAGTCTATATTAAAAGGAGTATTAGGGGAGAACATACAAAAAGCTTTAGAACTTTGATATGTAAACAATATTCTTATATTTATATATACTAAAAAAGTTGTTAAATATAATGATAATAATATTATATTGGTTGGAGGAATAAGATAGTTTTTGACCTTCATTAAAAAGGAAGATAGGTGAAAATCCTACACAGTGCCGCTACTGTATTTAGGGAATTTTATTTCAAAATATCCATTGAGCAAATATATCTTGCTTGAGAAGGGGAAATAGAATGATGATCTATAAGTCAGGAGACTTGCTAATATTTTAATATCGGTACTCATTACCCAGTAACTATAACAACATATAATTATGCTAAAGAACCTGTTGAGTTAACTTTTGATAAGGCACCAGAAAGAGTTGTAGCAGTATATCAAAATTCAATTGAAACTATGTTAGCTTTAGGATTAGAAGACAAGATAGTTGCGGCAGCAGGACTTGATCATGATGTAAAAGATGAATACAAGGATGCTTTTAGTAAAGTTAATTATTTAGCAGAGTTTACTCCATCAAAAGAAAATATAATAATGGAAAAGCCAGATTTCATATTAGGATGGTATTCTTTATTTAGTGAAAAATCATTAGGTGATATTAACTACTGAAATGAAAGTGGAGTAAATACTTACATGTCATTAAATAGTGGAGTTTTAAAAGAAAGAACAATAGGAAATGAAATAACTGATATATTAAATTTAGGTAAGATTTTTTATACTTTTTTTATCAATAGGTCTTTCGGTTACCATTGTATCAGTTGATATTAGCATAAAGGACGCTTATGAAGTTATTATTTATAAGTTATTTAATATAGGTAATACTTCTGCAGGGATAGGTGCAATAGCAGATGTAGTGTGGCTTATAAGAATGCCAAGGATAGTGTTAGCTGTAGGGGTAGGTGCAGGATTATCAGTAGTTGGAATAGTAATGCAGGCTATAGTAAAAAATCCTCTAGCAGATCCATACATACTTGGAGTATCTTCAGGTGCATCTTTAGGAGCTACACTTTCTGTATTTCTTGGAATTGGAAGTGTAATTAGCAGTAATGCTATTGGAGTTATGGGCTTTATTGGAGCTTTCTCTATTTCTATATTAGTACTTATTATATCTAATATAGGAGGTAGAAGTAATTCAACAAAATTGCTTTTAGCAGGAGCAAAGTGGGAACAAATAAGTTTTATATTACCTATTATAATTTTAGGAACAATATTTTTTATAACTCAATATAGAACGCTTAATTTAATGCTTTTAGGGGATGAAGTATCATTAATATGGGCAGATGTATTTTCTAGAATAATTATAAAAGGAACGGAGATACCTATTGGAATAGTTATATCAGTAATAGGAGCACCTTTATTTTTATATCTTATGATTAAAAAAGATTATGGTTTTGGTGGTAAGAAAGAATGAATATAAAAACTGAGAAAGTTAAAGTTACTTTAGATAAAAATGAAATTTTAAAGGGAATAGATATAGAAATAGATAAAAGTGAAGTTGTAGGGGTAATAGGGCCTAATGGAAGTGGTAAATCTACTTTTTTGAAATGTATATATAGAGTATTAAAACCAAGCAGTGGAGCAATAAAATTAGATGATGTTGATATTAATAATATACAGGTAAAGGAAAGCGCAAGAAGCTTAGGTGTTTTATCTCAACATAATGATTATAATTTTGATTTTACCGTTAGAGATATGGTTTTAATGGGAAGATCACCTCATAAAAAGTTTATGGAAAGAGATAATAAAGATGATTATGATATAGTAAATGATGCTTTGAAAAAAGTTGATATGTTAGAGTTTAAGGATAGGAGTTTTCAAAGTTTATCTGGTGGAGAAAGGCAAAGGGTAATACTTGCAAGGGCATTAGCTCAGCAGCCTAAATGCTTAATATTAGATGAACCTACTAATCATTTGGATATAAAATATCAGCTTCAACTTATGAGAATAGTTAAAAGTTTAAATGTTGAAGTTATTGCTGCCATCCATGACTTAAATATTGCAGCTATGTATTGTGATAAGATTTATGTTTTAAAGAATTTTAATTTTTCATTTAGCTTATTATATATATTTTCTCTAAACCATTTTTCAGAAGATGCTTCTACTGCTTCATCTAGCTTAAACCATTTAACACCACTATTTTCATCTGGTTTTATACTTAATATTTCTTTTTCATCAGCTTCTATAAGATATGTAATGTTTAAATGTAAATGAGAAGAAACATACTCCCCGCGTTTTACATGACCATCAACAGTTAACACTTCTAATGAATAGATATCTTCCGATACTGGACGAATATTTTTTACTCCACTTTCCTCAGAAACTTCACGCATAGCTACATCTAAAAGATTAGTTTCCCCATCTGCATGACCACCAAGCCATGACCAAGAATCATAGATATTATGATAAGCCATAAGAACTTTATCACGATTTTTATTTACTACCCAGGCAGATGCAGTCATATGAGCAATGTTATTATCTCTTAAAAAAATATCATCATATTTTTCGAGACAAGATATAATAAATAATTTATCTTTTTTTTCTTGATGATTTACAGGTTCATATTTTTTTAGTTCTTCGATTAATTTCATGTTAAAGTACCTCCCTATATTTAAGCTAAAAAATTATAAAATTTTTTACAATCTTAATATAAATAAAGTCTTTTTAGATAAGCATAAGAAAAAATTTACATAAAAATATTATATCATAAACATAAATATGCTAATATTTCTTACTTTATATACATATTCATATAAAGAAAAATAGGTATTTGATTAAATTGACATATTGTCTAAAATATACAATATATGTTAGAATTTAAGTAATATCAAGCAATACATCTCGGAAGCTGGTTAGAATCCAGCACTGTGTCTCAGCAACCGTGTTATTTACGAAAGGATTAGCATTAAATTGCCATCACTAAGGAATTATTCTTTGGGAAGATATCTGATTAGGTTATAAGAATTAAGTCGGGAGACCTGTATTGTTATAAGATACTAGTCTTCTGAGGTGTGACGGTATTTTGATGCATTTTTAATAAAAAATTTTAATGCATTATGATGCATTTTTTATGATGCGTTTTTTGATATTAACACCCTGATATATTCATGGGTGTTTTTTTGTTTGTCATGATTTTTATGAAGATTAGTAGGATAATTTTAAGAATGTGAGGAGGTGCATTGTGGAAACAAAAAAGAAAAGACTTTTATTCAACATTGTTATGATAGTCTTAATTATAGTTATTGTATTTTGTGGATTTATGATGGTAGGTAATATAAAAGGTTTCTTTAGTAATAGTAGTGAAAGTTTTGCTAAGGTTAGTGAAGTAAATGGAATTGCTAATATAGAAAGAAAAGGAATTGCCTATACATTAGAAAAAGATTTAGATTTAAAATCTGATGATATATTAGAAACACGGTCTAGCTCTAATGTTGATATTAAGGCAGGGGAAAATACTTTTACATTATCAGAAGATAGTGAAGTATTAATGCAAAGTGTAGAAAAAGGTGACTTTTCTGTAAAGTTAGAAAAAGGGGAGACTTTTTTAAACTTAAATAAGGGAGAAGAACTACAAGCTTTTAATATAGGGGATTATAAAATAAAAGCAGAAGACTCGGTAATATCAACTAATGTACAGACTGGTTCTATGGGTATTAATGTGTTTGAAGGTAGCATAACAATAGAAAATGGAGAAGAATCTAAGACTGCTAAAGCTGGAGAATGTATTAATATTGTTAATTCTGAAATGTCAGTAAGTGCATTAGAAGCAAATTCATTAAATGATTTTAATATTAAAAATATAAAAGCAGTTAATGAAGATAAAAAACTTATTTTTAGTAATGATGAGTTAGATCAAGTAGTAGCTAATCGTCAAAAAGAAATTTCTATTATAGCAAGTGAAGATAAAAAAGTCTTAACTAATGAAAATAAAGGTGATGAACCTTCAAAGGAAGAAACAAATGAAAATCAAAGCTCTGTAGAAGAAAATAATGGGGTAGTTCAAAAGGAAAAGAATAATAAAGCAACTACTCCAAAGCAGAAACAAGATGAAACAAAGAAAAAGTCAGATGACTCAAGTAAACAATCAAAAAAAGTAAATACTTGTACTATACAAATCCGTTGCGACACTATTTTGAAGAATATGGGAGATTTGACTAAAGGCAAGGAGTCGTTTGTACCAAAGGATGGTATTATACTACCTTCAACTACCGTAGAATTTTCAGAAGGTGAAACTGCATTTGACGTATTAAAGCGTGCATGTAGTGCTTCAAATATACAAATTGAATATTCATATACTCCTATGTATGGAAGTTACTATATTGAAGGAATTAATCAGTTATATGAGTTCGATTGCGGCAGTGAATCAGGATGGATGTATAAAGTAAATGGATGGTTCCCTAACTATGGTTGTAGTTCTTATACTATGAAGAATGGAGATACTATGGTTTGGTGCTATACATGTAAAGGTCTAGGTGCTGATGTTGGGAGGAGCGTATAAAAATTAAGATAGTGTAAAGTTGGCTATGAAAAAATAAGGTAGAAATAAATAATACTTTATTTTATGAAATAGATAATAAACTATCAAAATTGATTTAATTTTAGACACAACAAAAAGGCCTTCGGAGCGGAGGCAAAAAACAAAT
>SVCL01000050.1 GCA_015058405.1 Clostridium sp. | reverse complement strand
CAATACAAATACAAAGTAATGCAGATGGAACTATAAGAGATGTTAATGAAGTTCAAGATGCAATAAGAAATATTCCAGGCTCTAAGACAGTAACAATAAAAACATTATTTGAAGCTATAGGTGATGGAATTAAAAGTTTCTTTGGGTTTGCTAATGGTACAGATAATGCTCCACCAGGAGTTGCCTTTGTAGCAGAAGAAGGACAAGAACTTATTCTTGATGGAAGAAGAGCAATATTAACAGGCGATTCAGGGCCACAACTTTATAACTTCAAAGGTGGAGAAAAAGTAATAACAGCTCCAGAGACTAAAAAGTTATTGTCTAAACAAGTTAATGGAGGATTCTTTAATCAAAATAGTACTTTGAGTAAGCAACTTATTAATAATACAACTAATAACTATAATAGTTCTTATTCTAATAATTTTAATATGAATTCTATAGCTCAGATGATAGCAGAAGCAACAGCTGCAGCAGTAGCAAATGCTATGAGTAATGTTACTTTGAAAAGTAATGTTTATTTTAATGAAAATGCTTTAGCAGATAGAATTGGTGGGAAGCTTGCAGCAACTAGAAGGAGGATAAGATGATTGTAAATGATATTGATATAAAGACTTATGGAGCAAGTGTAAGTACAAAGTTAATTCAACCTTCGGAAATTAATATTAAGAAAAGTAAAGTAGGCAATACCTATACTCAACTATCAAGCAAAGTAGGATTTAAAAAGATAACTATAAAAATATTATTTGAAGCCATAGACAGAAATACAGCATATAAAAATATTTCTGATTTTATGGCTAATTTTATTGATGAAGCTGATATTAAGTTTCATAATTTGGAGCATTACTTTCATGTTTATTTAACAGGTTCTTCTATTGAGGATACTGAGTTTGATGAATGGCTGTATTTAAATCTTGAACTTGATGGATATGAATATAGTGAGGAAGTTGTTGAGGTTATGGATGGAGTTACGGAGAAAACTATTTTTGTTAAAGGAAATATGGAAACTCCTTGTATTGTTGAGATAACTCCTAAGGCTGATTTGAGTGAGATTACTTTGAGGGGATTTGGCGATGATCCTATTGTTGTTAGGAATTTGGTTAAGGGAAATACTGTAGTTATTGATGGAATTAAGGGGAAGGTTACTTGTAATGGAGTTAATAAGTTTGGTGATGTTGAGATGTGGAAGTTTCCAATATTAATAGAAGGAGAAAATACATTAATAATTAATAAGGAGATATTTAGTTTAAAAATAAAATATAAGAAAAGATATCTTTAAAACTATTATTTGTTTATAGTTGTATGTAATTTATTTCATTATAAAGAATAAAATTGAAATAAATTCAATTGAGTAATATAATTAACTAAAATAGTATTAAGGAAGGAGAGATAATTATGAGTATAACAAAACAAAAAATCTTAGCATGTGCTTTATTACTTATTAGTGCAATTATATTTATTGATAAGTATGTTATGACAATGCCTAAATGGGAATCAATAATTCTTCTTATAGTAGCTATTGTAGTAATTTTTTATTGCTTTTATAGTGCAGAAAATAAAAAAAGAGGTATAGAGATTAGGATGTTTATTAAAAGTATACAAAAATATTTAAATAGAAATAATATAGATATTGCTATGGTATTTGTAGTGTTGGGGGTAGTTATGAGTTCATACATAAGTTATGCTTGGATTATCACAATAGTAGCTTGTTTTTTTATAAAAGATGAAGAAGAGTAAATTAATTTTGTAGATGTATACTTTATAAAGAAGAAAAGATATAAAGATTAGTATAAGTTTAAAATAATATCTTGTACTGATTTTTTTATTGTAATAAATTAAGGAGTTGGATAAATGTTAAAAATAAAAGAAAGCATAAACCTAATAGGAGAAAGCAAAATAAAAGAAGAAACAGTAGTCTATATGACAGCCACAGTAACAACAGATTCAAGTGGTACACCAACAGTAGTAACAAATGTTTTAAATGAAGAATTATACAAAGGAAATAGAAAAGAATGTAGAGCAGACATAAGTTCATTTACGAATAACGTATATGAAGTCCAAGATAGAATTTTTGAACAAAGTACAGAAGAACCAAAGGAGGAATTAAATGTTGAAGCTAACTAATAAAGAAATAGTAAACAGCATAGAAGCACTAAAAAATTTATCTACAAAAGAACTAGACGTTAAGACAAGCTTTAAAATAGCAAAGAACATAAAAACAATAGATGAAATAAGCAACATATTTATTGAAGAGAAAAGAAAGCTAGTAAATAAATATGGAACTAAAGACGATAAGGGAAATTTAAAACTAGGTGATAATGGAGTAGCAGAAATAGCTAAAGAAAATTTATCAGAATGGAATAGATCCTATGAAGAACTTTTAGAAATAGAAAATAATATAGAAATTGAAAAAATTAAATTAAGTGATTTAGATATTAGAGTTTCAGCACAAGAACTTTTAGCAATTGAATATATGCTTGAAGAATAAGAAAATATATGTTTTTTAGAATATGTGTGAAAGGAGGGCAACATTGTTACAACTTTACGATAAAGATCATAAAAAAATAGAAGGGTTAATTAGATATGAAGATTACAAGATAGAAAGTGTATTATCAACTGGAGATAAAACACTTTCTTTTTTATACCCTAAAGTAGCAGCACAAAACATTGAACTTGAAGGATATATTCAAAATAAAACAGATGAATTTGTAATTAAAGAAATTTCTAATCATGATGAAGATTATATTTCTGTATTAACAAAAATGAATGTTGAAGATTTAGAGGGCAAAGAGTGGGAGAGATTTAATTCTACAGAGCAAACTATAAAAGATTCTTTAAACTTAGTTTGTGCAGGAACAGGATGGACAGTAACTTTAATAGATAAAATTACAAAGAAGAGAACTGTAAGAAAAACTTCATGTTCTTCATGGGATATTATCCAAGAGATAAAAGATATTTATAGAGTTGAACTAATCTTTGATAGTTTAAATAAAGTAATTAAAGTTTATGAAAAGATTGGCCAAGATAAGGGTGTTTATTTTATGGACTCTCTTAATCTTATAAGCTTAGATTATAATAATGATACAAATGAATATTACACAAGGATAAGAGCAGAAGGAAAAGATGGTTTAACTCTTGATGGTAAAGGGTATTTAGAAAATTATCAGTACTCTAATAAAGTTAAAACTTTTTACTGGAAAGATGAAAGATACACTATATTAAATGATCTAAAAGAAGATGCAGCTGCAAAGTTAGAGGAGCTATCTAAACCTAAGAAATCTTATAGATGTGATATTCAAGATTTAGCAAAAATAAATAAAAAAGAATATAGTATTTTAGATTTTAACTTAGGTGATATCATAATTCTTATTTCTAACAAAGATAGGTTTAAAGATAAGCAAAGAATTGTAAAAATCATAGAATATCCAGATGAACCAGAAAGAAATGAATGTGAATTATCAAATACTATGGCATCCTTTGAAGATATTCAGAAAGAAGCAAAAGAAGTATATGAAACAGTAGATAATATAACAAGTGATGATGGGACAATTGCTGAAAGTGCTATTAAAGATGTAGTAAAGCACATAGTAATTGATAAAGCAGATATTAATAGTCTAAATGCAGTGAGTGCAAGGGTAGGAACATTAGAAGCAACTTCAGCTGCAATAAATGATTTAAAAGTATTTAAGGCAGATATAAATAAGTTAGCAGCAACAAAAGCTGATATAACAGACTTAAATGCAGCTAATGCCAAGATTGGAGTTTTAGAAAGTAGCACAGCATTAATAAATAACTTACTTGCAGGAAACATAACAGCAGATATGACACAAACTATTCATCTTACAGGGAAAAATGTTGTTATTGATGAAGGCATTATAAAAAGTGCTATGATTGAAAGCTTAGATGTGGGCAAGGTTAATGCAGGAGTTATTTCAACTAATAAGTTTCAAATTAAATCAAGTACTGGTGGTATAGAGATTGTTGGTGAAACTCAACAATGGAGAGATGAAAAAGGTAAAGTAAGAATGATAGCAGGAAGGGATGCTAATAATAAATTTACCTTTGGAGTTTTTGATGAAACTGGACAAGGAACATTAATAGATTCTACTGGAGTAAAAGAAAAAGCTTTGGCCAATGGAATTATTAAGGATCGTATGATTAATAGTAATGAAATTAGTGGAAGTAAGATTAATATAGATAGTCTTATAACATCAATAAATTCTAATATTTCAAGCACTATAAAATCTACAAAAGTATATTTGAATGAAAGTGATCAAACCTTAGATGTAGCATTTAAGAAGGTTACAAGTAATGTATTAAGTATCAAAGAAAGTACAACAGCACTTCAAACAGAAATAAAGCTGCAGCAGGGAAAGATAGAAAGTTTAATAAAAAATACTACAATTTCAAGTAATGGTAATACAGTGAATCTAAAAGATGATTATGTATTACTAAAGGCCACAGTTAACGGAATAAATTCTACAGTATCATCAGTCAATAGTTCTTTAAGTTCATTAAATAGTAGAGTTTCTAATCATGATACAAACATAAAGCAGCTAAGTAACGCTATTAAATTAAAGGTGAGTAGTAGTGATGTAATAAATTCAATAAAAGAAATTAATCTTAATTCACCTAACTATATTAAAAATGGTTGTTTCTTAAATGGTTATGATAATTGGGATGAGACTTTAGAAAAGAATTCAACTAAAAGTATTATTGATAGTACAAGTGGGTATAAGAAAGCTTTTAGGATTATAACCAAAGGTAATAATCAAAACATAATGCAAACAACTGAAGCACTACCTTCTAATTCAACTTATACAGCAAGTACTTATTGTTTTGTTCAGGAGGGAATAGCTTCTTTAGTAATTAAAGTACAAGATCATGAAGGAAAATATAAAAATTATGAGGTTAAGTCTTCAGGTTTAGGATGGCAATGGCTTGAATTAACTTTTGAAACTGAAGTTACAAAACCAGTATCTTTATATTTAGGAAATTGGCAAAATGGTACTTTAAGTTATGGGACTTATCAATTTACTGCAGTAAGTATTGTAAAAGGCAAGTACAGAAATGATTGGCAGGAAAGCTCAACTTATGTTAATACAAGTTTATCTAACCTTAATGTTGAGAAGAATAAGATAACTGCAAGAGTAAGCAGCGTAGAAACTACTACAACAGCTATTAATAAAAATGTTAGTTCGCTAACCACAAGAATGTCTTCAGCAGAGCAATCAATAACTCCAACAAGTATAATAGCAAAAGTTACTTCAGGAATAACAGGAGGAAGTCCAATAAGCACAACAGCTTGGAAGTTAGAAAAGAATAATTTTAGTATATATAATGGAGCATTTAATGTTTATAACAGTAAAAATATAAAAGTATTTTATGTTGATACCTATGGTAATGCAAGTGCTAGAGGTAATTTCTATAACTATGATAGCAATAATGTTTTAAGAGCTTCAATAACTAATAAAAAACTTAATCTTTATAATGAAACTGGAAGTTATATAGGAGGCCTAGGAAGTAATCAATATGTTGGAAATTCATCAATTAAAGGTTTGACTATGGATTTAGACATGGCAGGAAAATATATATCTTTTGCTATAAGACAATCATCAAGTTCAAGTACTTATAATACAGTATTTTCTTATCATAGAGCAGGAAGTTTTGATACAGAAGGTTTAAATGGATATGCTAATTTTGATATGCATGGATACAATGTAACTAATTCAGGAAATTTAATAGAGTCAGCACATATTAAGGCAATGGAGTGGATTAGTGATGATGGGGGAGGAGCTAGTAATTATATTAGAGTTGTAGTAAATAGAACATCTAATCAATTTTTAAGAGGAATAACAACTTGGGCATCTGATGCAAGACTTAAGTTTAATATTAAAGATACTGAGAAAAGTGGACTTGCAGAGATAAGTAAATTTAAGCATAGACAGTTTAACTGGAGAGAAGGGGGTAAACATCAAGATATAGGATATGTAGCACAGGAACTTGAAAAGATAGATCCTGATTATGTTCTTAAGATAAAACAATTAAATGGAGATTATTTATATCAGATAAAGCCTGAAATGATTATTCCTATTTTATCTAAGGCAATTCAGGAGCTAAAGGAAGAAAACAATATTTTAAAAGAAAGAATAGACAAGATATGTGGAGGAGTGTAAAAGCTTCTCTATTTTTTATATTTAATTTTAGGAGGAATAGTATGGATCAATTAAAAGGAAGTATAGCAATACTCGGAACAGTTTTTACATGGTTATTTGGAGCTTGGGATATGGCTCTAATAGTATTAATTTCATTTATGGCATTGGATTATGTTACAGGATTAATAAAAGGTTGGAATAATAAAACTCTTAGTTCAAATATTGCATCAAAAGGAATTGCAAGAAAGGCATTAATATTTATTGTACTTATTGTATCAGTATTATTAGATAGGCTTTTAAATACTGGTACTTGGGTGTTTAGAACACTTGTATGTTATTTTTATATTGCTAATGAAGGGATAAGTCTTTTAGAGAATTGTGCAGAGCTTGGAGTACCAATTCCAGATAAGATAAAGGAGGCTTTAGTGCAGCTAAAGAGTAATGATAAAAATAAGGAATGAAGTAAATAAGAGTACTTCGTAATAGTAATTTGCAAATAAGCTACTATCTAATTTTTTATAATAAAGAAATTTTAAGATAAAAATTTAATTCAGATATAATAATTATTATATTTTTGGAAAGTGTACATTAA
Organism: Clostridium sp.; assembly: GCA_015058405.1. Lineage (GTDB taxonomy): Bacteria > Bacillota > Clostridia > Clostridiales > Clostridiaceae > Clostridium. Next base: position 5,248 of record SVCL01000050.1, on the reverse strand, counting down.
ATACTTTTAATAGGTTATTGGTAGATATCAAATTTAATATAGATTTTATAGTTGGTGGATATATTCAAAAGGAATTGATGTAAATACATGATAAAAATGTTGTAATTTATATATTTTTGTATAAAATGTAGAATTAATTGCTAAAGGTGATAAAATATTGGTGTAGGTGGAAAATGTTGAACAAGGAGATGGGGGGTAAGTTATGTTTGAAATATGTCTATCAGAACTTGAAAAAGAAGCTAATGATGATATTGATATAAATAAAGAAAAAGATCTTTTAGAAATGGAAAATGTAGCAGCAATATCAATTAGGAAATGTTCAAATGAGCAAATTAATATTTTAGAAAGTACAGAGAAAAGGGTCTTGGTAACTGGACCAGCTGGAAGTGGCAAAAGTATGATTGCAATGATTAAAGCTATGGATTTATATAATAATAATGTGAATTTCAAAATAATAATTTATACAAAAGCGCTTTCAAGATATATTATCGGTAGATTAAAGAGAGTTGAGCTGAAAAATATTGAAAAGAACATATTAGTTGGAGAAAGTTTTATAAATAGAGATATTGAGATAAATGCTAATTATGTATTAATAGATGAAGTGCAGGATTATAGTATAGAAAAAATTGAAAAGTGTTGTGGCTATGCATCAGATGGATATTTATTGTTTGGTGATGATTCACAGCAAGTTTATCCAAAACGAACTAATAAGAAGGATATTATATCTGAATTAAGGAAAAAGAAGATTAAAGAAAGTAAACTAAGTGTAGCATATAGGTTTCCAAAGAAAATAGCTTTATTTTCTGAACTAATAAAAGATAATCCAGGAGATATATCAAGCTTATGTTCTGAGGTAGGTAGTGAAGAAAACATACCTAAGATTATTGAATTCAAATCTGGAGAGGATGAAATTGAATATATAATCAATATTATATCCAATGAAGGTTGGAAAGATGTAGGGATATTAGCTAGAAATAATCCTATGGTAGATTATTTAAATGAATGTTTTTTGAAAAAAAAGTTTGTATGTGAATATAAAAATAAAGACTATGATAATTTAGATTTTACCACTGATGTGCCTAAGATAGTAACTTATCATAGTTCAAAAGGATTAGAATTTGATAGAGTTATTATACCTCAATGTGATGTGGATGAAGATGAAAAGTCAGAATTAAATTATAGAGAGGCTTTTTATGTAGCATGTACAAGAGCTAAAAAGACATTAATAATATCATATATATCAGGTCATAAATCACCTTTTTTAAATAGGATAGATAAAAAATATTATAAATTTGAAGGAAGGTAATAATATGGATTTGTACTATATCATAAATAAAGATAAGTTATTTGAAGTATTAAGTAGCTTGGTTATTTGTATAAATGATGAAATTGTGTATACTGAAAAACCATGTATTAATAAGGAAGAGTGTTTACTGAAAATTCAAATAGCATATCTAGATCATTCACAGCTTGTAAAAGTTAAACCAAAAGTATATAGATTAAATAAGTTATTTAATTTAGAAAATACGAAAATATATTTTTTATTTATTGATGAATTAATGATGAATAAAATAAAAAATACTTGTAATTATATAAAAGAAATAAAAGTTAATAATGAATATATGAATAAAAGATTCTTAGTATACAATAATGAAAAAACATGTGATAGATATGAACAGAATCTAGTAAAAACAATAGATGCAATTGATAAAAAAAATAAATTAAATTTAAGAAAGCTATTAATATTAAAAGGTATTGTATATGGTGGCTTTTTTAATACCTCAGTTGTAGATAGGTATATTCTTGAAAATTATAGCAACCTATATACTGAATATAAAGATATTAATTATATGATAAATGAGTTTAATACTAATAAAAAAATTAGTAGAGAAATTTATAGGTCATTCATTCAGACTAGAAAATTACTAAGAAAGCAGATTGAAGTTGATTTAAATAAAGCCGATTATAGTAATTTACTTATAGAAGAAGTAAGTGAACATTCGGTAGTATTTAATAATAATTACTTAAAGTTATCTGATACGGAATTAAAGTTATTTGAAAATATAATTAAATATATTTTTAATAATTTTTTAGAAAGTAATGAGTATGAAATAGAAAAACTAGTTAAGTATATAGTTAGTATTTCAACTAAATATAACATTGTTAATGATGCACAAAAGTTGAAAAATAGAGTTATAAATGAGGATTATAGTGTAAATGTTCAAGATATAAAAAGTAGTATTATAAAAAATTTATATGCTGTATGTATTAAGAATGATAATAATAAAGAATTTATTGAATTTTTAATAGAAAAAAACATAGATAAATCATACTTAGCATATATTTTTAATGGTGCAATAAAGGGAATCATGTTTTTAGGAAAGAGTATAATTCCAAATTTTCAGAATGGAGTATTAAAACAAAGTATAAATATGATTGAAAAGAATTTGGGAATGAATAAAAAAGAACTTTTAAAGCTGAAGTTACACTATTATATTCATGATATTTATGACTATATGGGAAAGGAATTTGAGAGAAATGGAGAATTTGTTTTTCATAGTAATATAAATTTAAATTCTATTTCAATTGAGTTAATTAGAGATAAGGTAAAGATAGAGATATTTTATAGGCCTAAAAAAAGTAAATATTCTAAAAATATAAAATATTTTGAGGAGAAAAATTTTAGATTAAAGAAGTTAAAATTAAATTATAAAAATGATGATATTTATTTTTATTATCATTATATTATTGAGAATAAAATTAAACCTATCAATTCCAGATATGAATATATTTTTGGAAACATATTAGAAAGCATATGTAATGGAGATGTAGGATAATGAGTAAGGAAGGTATAGTGGTTAGGACAAAATTAAGATATACAAGTTATGAATTAATAAGTTCAGTTGAGGAAAAAATTAATGAATACAAAAGTATAGAAGAATTCAATAAAATATACAGAATAGATGAACAAGTATTAAAGGAAATGTTAAGAAGGCCAAAGATATTGACATTTGAAATGTATAAAATTATTAGTAAGATTTTAGGAAAAACTATTAAGGAATTAACCGAAGTGGAAAAAGATACTATAATAACACAATTTAGAGGAAATGAAGAATATGAGAATACAAAAGATATTGTAGAATTAGCAAATAATATATTTGATGAGATAATAATTAATTTAAAACTAAGGGGGTGAAGTTTTAAAATGGATGATAAAGAAAAAAAAGTAATAGAGAAGGTAGCGAAAAAAATAAAGAGCAAGTTATATAATCAATTTGGAATTAAAGATTTTAGGGATCCATTTAAAGTTATAAGTTCATTAGATGGTTATATCATCATACGTTTTAAAAACGATAAAAAAATTCAAGGATTTACAATTAAAAAAGAAAATTATAAATGTATTTATATAAATAGTGCTGATGTTTTAGGAAGACAATATTATTCTTGCTGGCATGAGTTTTATCATAGTATTGATGATGTACATGAATTGCGTATAAGTCATAAAGGTGACAAGTCAGTTGCAGAAGAATCAGCTGAATATTTTGCAGGATGTATGTTACTTGATAAAGATGAGCTAAATAGATATATAAGAATAAAGTGGGGAAATGAAAATAATCTTAATGAAGAAGCTCTAATAGATATTCAATATAAATTTCAAGTTAGTTTCGAAGCATTAAAAGTAAGATTAAATGAAATTTTTAATACAAAAAGGTTTTATAAGTTTAAAATAAATTCTATAGAAAATAGAAAAAAGTATGAAAAAAAGGTTAGACAATTAGGTTACGATATACAATTGATATCTCCAACAGAAGATTTCTGTGTGCCTTATTTTTTTATTGAGGATTTGCAAAAAAATTTAATTGGTAAAAGAATGAGTATGGAGAAAATTAGTGAGACAATCAACTTTCTTGAAGAGAAGGAGGTTAAATTTAAATGGTAGAACTAACAGAAGAACAAAAAAATATACCTATATGTGATACAAATATTTTGATTAACTTTGGCTTAGTTGACTTTATAGATAGGTTTATAAAATATTATAAGAAAATTTTCATATCAGATTTTGTTAAAGATGAACTTCTTAATAAAATTCCTATTGATTCTACATATTCTTTCTTAAGAAAAAATATAGATAATGATTTTGAAATTATTAATAAGAATAAGTATTTTAATGAAGATGAGATATTGATGATGAATCATATTTTAAATCAATATGAATTAACACATGATTCACTAATTAATAATACTATGGGAAAAAATATAGGTGAATTTGTGAGTGCAATATATGCAGCTAATTTAGGTATAAAGGTTTTTATAACAAATGATATTATTTTTATAAATGAATATAAGAATGAATCTATTTTTAAAAATTTATTATTTAAAAATATGACTCAAATATTGGACAAGATAGTAGGAAAAGATGAGAGAAAAAAAATAAAGAAAGAAATTATTGAAAACAATAAAGAAATGGTTAAAAGTTTAGAAAGTGAAAGTTTATTAAAAAAGCTAAATCAATTAAAGGAAAAATTTGCATAATGGTACTATTCTGTCAACGATTTGTCAACGCCAACTAAGTTTTATAAAAAGATAATAAATGAAACTAAATGCAAATAAAAATTATGCAATCTTTGAAAAGTAAGTAATACCAATGCTTTAAAAAGATTGCATATGTTTTATAGTGCCAATAAATTTTCTAACCATTTATAAGGGTAACAACCCAATGGTAGGATGCACAGTTGCAGTAGCAGTTGCTGTTGAAGAAGGAATGAACAAATAGTCTATTTAAAAGGCTTTAGAGCATTTTAAGAGAATAGAAGTTCTTATATAAGGACAGTTCTCATCGTATGAAAATAGATTAAAATCTATTGATTATGATGGGAGCTGTCTTTTTTTGTGCTTAAAAAGGAGGTGATAGTATGAAGAGACTAAAAATTAATATGGATAAAGGCAAAACATTTAAGGAAGGTTTTCAAGAATACTTATTTAACTGCAAAGCAAGAGGTTTAAGAGAAGTAAGAGTCAAAGATTTGGTATCTAGAAATCAAGAGTACTACATTGATAGAATTTAAGAAAAACATAAATTTTATCTGGAGGTTACTCATGTATATAAAAGTAAGCGTAAAGAATTTGGCACCTAGATTTTAGGAGTATTCTATTGATAAAATTTTATAGAAATATTAATTTTATCTGGAGGTTACTCATGTATCAAAAATTAGATAATACTACTTGGGAAAAATATATAAATGAATAT
>SVCL01000049.1 GCA_015058405.1 Clostridium sp. | reverse complement strand
TAATGAGACCGTTAAAATATGATGGTGTTTATGGAAAAAAATACAGAGGATAAAAGTTAAGCATAGGATTTTGAGTTTCCTATGCTTTTAATTTTAAACTTTCAATTAAGTTTCCCGAAGGGAGCGTGGCGAAGCCACTTTGTTCTTGTTTTCTATTAGAATAATCAATATAATCTTCTATTTCTTTAACTTTATCTACTAGCTTATTAATTGTATCTGTAACAATATTTAATTTAAGCTTTTTAGATAGATTATGTATTGAAATTTCATTTGTAGATGTATCTAAGATTGTATATTTTACAGGATACACTTTGAGTGGTGATGGTATTTTATGAATAATTTTTAAGTACAAAAATCATTATTTTAAGATAAAAACAGTAAAAAAATATATTTATAGAAAAAAATGTAATGATTCTCACTTGAGTAAGTTGAAAACTTAATAAAAAGTTGCTATAATATATTTGATGTATATAAAATACATTAATTACATTATGTGGGAGAGGAGAAGAGTATGAAAATATACAATGTGCCAGAATTGGTAACATCAGAAGCTAATACAGATATGTATATGCCATCTTCTTGGCTAGAAACTGTAGTAGGTGCTGTAGCAAGTGGTGTATCAAGTGCTATTGTTGCTGATTCTATACCAGGACCAGCAGTTCCAGGCTGATGATATATAATGGCTGAAAACAGGTGCTATTTATTGAGGCATATGCCTATGTAAATAGTACCTATTATATTATTTGTTGAAAACTTAGATAGTAAAACATGTATTATATGGAGGAAAGTATGGAAGAGGGTTCAAAAAAATCAATAAGATGGGAATGTACAAACTGGTTTGTTAGGGAAGATGGATTAATACAAATATACACCCAATCAGGAGGCAAGATACTTTTGAATGAAAAGCTTGGGCAGGTATGGGTTAATATAAATTATGAAATTACCGAAGAGGATTTGTGGAATAAGGTAGATAAGAGCATTGTTTCTAGGGAAGAATTTGATAATGCTGTATGTGAATTTGAAAAGTATGGATTAATTTCTATATTGGAAGAATCAGATGAATTTGATTCTTTATTTAATTAAAAATACATATTGAAAGGAGAAAGGTATGAATGAAATAGATGTATTGCTAATCAATTTACCAACTACTAGTTGGTATAAAGAAAAGTTTGCAAAAAGTAATAGTATGCCACCATTAGGATTATTATATATAGGGACTGTTTTAGAAAAAAATGAATATAAAGTTAAAGTGATAGATTTAGCAGTAGAACATTTTTCACAAGAAAAATTCATAAAAGAATTGAAGGTATTAAATCCAAAGATAGTTGGAATGAGTACTTATAATGAGTCGTGGAAAGCTGAACAAGTATTAACAAGATTAGTTAAGAAGGTATTACCTAATGTTACAGTTTATGCAGGAGGTGCTTTTGCAACTTTTTGTTATGAGGACATATTAAGAAATACTAGCACTAATTATGTAATTAAGGGAGAAGGAGAATTTTCTACTTTAAAGTTGTGTAATAAGTTAATACGAAAAGAAGAAATTAACATAGAAGATATACCAGGTATTGTATATAAACAAGAGGACGGAAGTATATATGTAAATAATGCGAATGAAAGAATATTGAAATTAGATGAACTTCCTTTTCCTAATAGAGATTTAATAGACATAAATAATTACTTATTACCTTTTACAATAAATACTTCAAGAGGATGTCCGGGTCAATGTGTGTTCTGCTCTTCAAAAGCTTTCTGGGGAAAAAAGGTGTATATGCGCTCTGCTCAAGATGTATTTGATGAAGTGATGTATATATATGATAAGTATAATTCAACAATATTTTATATAACAGATGATACATTTACAGCTTCATATAAAAGGGCTACAGAATTTTGTAAATTAGTTAAGAAATCAAAAATTAAATTTTTATGGGGATGTGAATCTAGAGCAGATGTCGTAACAGATGAATTAATGAAGGAATTATATGAAGCTGGTTGTAGAAAGATCCAAATAGGGCTAGAAAGTGCTGATAACGATATACTAAAGAAATTGAAAAAGAATGTAACTATTGAACAAATAGAAAATGGGATTAGGTTAGCTTATGAAAATGGAATGCATATTTCAGCATCATTCATAATAGGACATGCATTTGATACAAAAGAAACTATAGAAAAAACATTGAATTTTGTTAGACATATACAAAAAGATTATGGAGCATACGTAATGGGAAGTTCTAATACACCATTTCCTGGTACTGAACAATATGAAAAGATGGATGAGTGGGGAATAACTGTGTTTGCTAAAGAATGGGATGAGTTTAAACTTAATTCACCTATAATTAGTACAAAAAATATAACACTAAATGAACTTAGACGTTATTTAAATACTGTTACAGGAATTATGAATCAAAATAATTCACCTAAACTGTTAAGTGATTTACAGGAGGAAGGTTAATGGAAGTAAAAGATAAAGTATTATACTTTAATAAGAACAAGTTTAAACAAATAGAGGAAAATGGCGATGTCATATTTACGTCAACAAAACAATATAAATGGTTTAAGACTACTATTACTGGAAAAGATATATTATTAAAAATTGATGGGAAGAAAAGTTTAGGAGAAATTGCAAGAGAAATATCACAGGAATATGATTTGCCGATAGATGTAATAGAAGGCGATATTTATAAGTTTTGCAATGTAGCATTAGATAATGACATAATATATGAATCTAAAGATGATGATAAAGAAGTAGAACTTAATAAAAATATAAGGAGTATATATTTGGAAGTTACAAATCAATGTAATTTGAATTGTAAATATTGTAATAGAAATAACTGTAATACTAGTGATGTAAAGTTTTTAGAGCCTGAAATATTAAGAGGATACTTAGAGGATATAACTTCGATAAATAATAATGTACCTATTTTGATTAATTTAACAGGAGGGGAACCTTTACTAAATAAACATATTGAGGAGTTATTTAAAGTTATAAAGGAATATGATTGCAGAATATCATTAAGTACCAATGGAGTCTTATTAACAGATGAAAAAGCAGATTTAATAAAGGAATACTGTGATTTTGTAATGTTATCATTAGATTCTAAAGAAAAAGAATTAAATGATTTTATAAGGGGAGAAGGTTCATATGATTCTGTAGTAAATAGTGCTAGAATTTTCAGAGAAAAAGATATACAATTCTTTATTAGCGTTACTCCTACTAAATATAATGTTGAAAGTTTAGATAAGCTAATATCATTTTCATATGATTTAGCGGCAGATGGATTTATGATAAATGAACCTATTATATTAGATAAAGAAGGAAATAGTTTAGAAGAACACTTTGATTATTCGTTAGATAGATTAGAAAGTAAAAAAGAATTTATAAGAAAAAGAACTGCAATAATAAATTCATGGAAAAATGATAGATTGAAATATAACAAAAAAAATAAAGCAAACTTGATTTTGGTAGAAGATATAAAAAGGTGTATGAATAGTGTATTTAATATTATACCTAAGTCTAATTGTGGCGCTGGAGTGAATGAGATTTTGATAGATATCAACGGACAAGTCTATCCTTGTCATGCATTAAATATAAATAAATATTCATTGGGAACAGTAAAAGATTACGTATCTAATAGAAAAGATTTTATAAAGATAGATGATATTAATGAATGTAAGGATTGTAATTTTAATATTTTTTGCTTAGGTGGTTGTAGGGCTCAATCATTATTTCATAATAAAGATATTTATTCTAAATATCCTTCATGTAAATATGAAAAAGAAAATTATAAACAAATATTATGGAGTCCATTAAAACCAATAGAATCAAAGGAATAATGTAATGTTTGTAAATGATAAGATAAAAGTATATGACCTTATAGACGTAAAATATAAGGAATTATTATGGGGTCTTAGGTTTGCTAGATTAGAAGAGACTTGGCAAAATGTATCAAAAGAGAATCTTTCTAAAATAAGAATAGCGCTTATAGATTCAGGTGTAGATGCAAAACATGAAGACTTAGTTGGAAGTATAGGAAAAGGATATAATTTCATTGCAAATAATATAGATACAGATGATGAATTTGGTCATGGAACTAGAATAGCAGGTGTTATTGCAGCTAATAAATATAATAATTCTGGTATAGCGGGAGTAGCTAGTGGTGCTGAGATAGTACCTTTAAAAGTTATGGATTCTAAAGGTAGAGCTTCTGTTAAGAATGTAATAAGAGCAATTGAATGGTGCATAGGAGAAGATATAGATGTAATAAATTTAAGTATAGGATATAAAAACGATATAGAGAGTTTAATTAACTTAAATTCAAAATATAAAGATAAAGAGAGGCAAGTTATAGAAAAAGCTTTAGAAAGAGGGATAACAATAGTAAGTTCAGTAGGAAACAATAGAAATGAACCTATGAATTATCCAGCTTGTTTTAAGGGAGTTATATCGGTGGCTTCTTATGGAATATATTCTGATACTCTTGAAATATTTTCAGCACCTAAGAATAGTAGATGTTCGGATAAAACAATATATGCCCCAGGAGAATATATATATACTACAGAAATTGGAAATAAATATGTGTATGAATTTGGAAGTTCAATTGCGTGTGGATTTGTAACAGGAGCAGTAGCTTTATTAAAAGCAAAAAATAGAAATTTGAAACCTAATGAAATACAAGATATATTGTTAAAAGCTTCAAGTAAGATACATGAAAAGAATATGAATATATTAAATATAGACTATGCCTTTCAGATGGCAAGTTTGTAAGATAGTGTAAAGTTGGCTATGAAAAAATAAGGTAGAAATAAATAATACTTTATTTTATGAAATAGATAATAAACTATCAAAATTGATTTAATTTTAGACACAACAAAAAGGCCTTCGGAGCGGAGGCAAAAAACAAAT
>SVCL01000048.1 GCA_015058405.1 Clostridium sp. | reverse complement strand
GGTCATATATGCCTTTTAACAGTTGCTCTTGCTGCAATTGTTAATAAAAAGGAAGATAAGATTTGTTCTCTAAGCAAGCTTAAACGAGCTAGTTAGTTCTTTGACAACCTAATTTTTTACATTTTATTATCCTCATAGGGATAGTCTGCCATTTTTTAAGTCACTTTATTAATAATAATCTTAATTTTTCTATTTTTTATTCTCTAATCAATATTCACTTTTCAAAAGATCAATTATGCTCATCTCTAGTTTATTTTATGAGTATTTTAGCATGTATAAGTCGTAAAATCAAAATTAATGAGTATAAAATGCAAAATAAAATAGATAAATTATCATTTTTTGTATATAATTAGTAAGAAGAGAAGTGTAGAGGGTAATTTTAAACAAAGGTAATTAATAGTTAATTAACATAATAAAAAGAGGTGAGATGTCATGAAAGATTATGCAATATTTCACGTATTAGAGGAAGCTAGAGATAAAGAAGTCGCAATTAAGATGGCAGCATATGTGAAGGGGGAGTTTTCTTTCTTAGGTGTACAAAAAGTTAAAAGAAAAAAGATTGTTAAGAAGTTTCTAAGTCAAGAAAAAAATAAAAGAACTATAGATTGGGATTTTGTTAAAGAATGCTATGAGAAGAAAGAGAGAGAGTATCAATATATAGCAATAGATTACTTGTATGAAGTAAGGAACTTATTAGTTCAAAAGGACATATACATAATAGAAAAGTTAATAACAACAAAATCAAGTTGGGATATAACAGATGGTATAAATGCTCTTATAGGGTATATGTATTTGAGATATCCTAATATAAAAAAGACAATATTAGTATGGATTGATTATAATAATATTTGGTTAAAGAGGATATCTATTGGTTTTCAAGTAGGAAATAAGGAAAAAACGGATACTGAACTCTTAAGTAGAGCAATTTTACATAATGTATATACTAAAAATTTTTTTATTGATAAATCAATAGGAGTTGCGTTAAGGGAATATTCGAAAGTGAATAATGAATGGGTGAAAGATTTTATTGAGAATCATTATTTATCTGGGTTAAGTAAAAGAGAAGGTAGTAAATATTTAAAATAAGTTATTTGAAATATATTAAGATTTTAATAATTAGTTCGACAAAAAAATATGGTATAAAGGACAAGTTAAAGGATGGAATATTGAGTTTATGCAGGATAAAACTTATTTTGGAGAATTATTAAAAGATATAATAAATTTTATTGGAATTAAATCTTCTTACTTAGCAAAAAGTTTGGGATATGATGTGTCTTATATTAGTAAGTGGTGTAATGGAAGTAAGATACCATCAAGTAAGAATGTTGAAGAGGTTGTTAACGATTTAAGTGAAATTTTTTATATGGAAATTTTAAAAAAAGATTGTTCAAGTAAATTTATAGAAAGATTTATTAAACAATCTAAATCGTCTAATCTAAAGGAAGACATACGTGTTATTTTAATTAAGGCTTATAATAGATCTAAAAAGTATGGAAAAGAGAAGTTGAATATAAATTCTAATTTTATTATAGGACATACTGAAATAATAGATTTTATAAGTGAAAAGTTAAAAGAAATAATTAATACAGCAACTGAAGATTTAGAAATATTGTTTACATCTGATTTGCTTAAAATTGGAGCTAATATATATATAGAAAATTTAGAAGAGTATTATAATAGCGAAATAAATATAAATGTTAAGGTCGGTTGTAATAGTTTAAAGTTTAAGAATAATAGTAGTACATATATTAATTCATTAAATATATTATTAAGTAAAATAGGTGGATGGAATATAAGCATTTATGATAACTCGGAGTTTTCTAATTTAAATCTTCTAATTGTAAAAGACAAGTTTTTAATGATGTTTTCAGTAGATAAAAAGGATGAAATTAGTTGTGCTTCTTTTACAAGTGATTTAAAAGTAATAAATACGATTTATAAGCAGACTATTTGTAATTTTACAAATAGTAATTTACTAATAAAATCTATAGATAGATCTGAAATTATAAATAAAAGTTATATAGCTGATTTTTACAACAATAGTGAATTTAGATTTATCTATAATTCAGGGTTTGATTTTTTATTGCCACAAGATATATTAAATAAGTATATAAAAGATAATAAGAAATATTTTAAGGAATATAGTGTTTTATTAGATATGAATTCGTATATATTCAAAAATGCACATTTAAAAGTTTTAATAGCTAAGTCTAAATTCATAAATTATATTCATACAGGGCGATTAATGTTGAAGAATATATCTTTAGTTTTAAGTGTTGATGATATTAAATTACATCTTGAGAATATAATTGAGTATATAGATAATAATAGTAATATTGAGTTATTCTTATTAGATGATGATTCTTATAATTATGATGTGGATTTGTCGAATCTTAATTTTTATAGTAATTTAGAAAAGACCTTTTGTTTGAGAATTATTGATTCTAGCAAAGAGAATAAGTTACAAGTATATAAAATTTTAGATTCGGATATTATTGCAAGTCTAAATAATTATTATAATAATATTTCAATAAAAAAATATTGTAATAAATATTCAAAAGATGAATTACTAGAAATGATAAATTATCATTTTGATTTAAAAAAGATAACAGAAAAGTTGACAAAAGTTGACTAAAAGTGAATTCAAATAAAAATACATAGATAAGATGATATAATAATTTTCGAGTGGATTAAATATTATTTCCAAGAATATAGTAGACCTATCTAGTGGTAACTATTATGAACCTCTCAATCTATATATTATACAAGTAGAATAGTAAAACAAAAGAAAAAGGTAGTTTACCCAAGCTACAAAAGAGTACCCATATACACTATTATAACTTTAAAAGCGTTGCTTATTGTTTAGCAACGCATTTTTTGGCTTCTAGATTGATTAGGTCCGAAATAGGATTTTATACAGTTATATGGTTTTTAGAGGTATCAAACAAATATTGAAAAGCTATTTTTTTATTTTTAGAAAAATATATAGGAATTTAATTTTAATAAAGTTAATACATATTAAGATAGAACATAAAAGTAGGAGGCTTTATTATGAGTGAAGGTAAGAAAATACTTATATTTGGACTATTATATATAGAAAGTGTATTACAAATTAAAGGTGACAAGGCAGATGTTTTACCAAGAATATGTTCCTATTGTGATATTAATATGTTGATAAGTGGTGATGGTATATATATGGCTAAAGCTTTAAGTTGTTTAGGTGATAAAGTTGATTTGGTTTCTTTTATTGGAGATGATTTTGCTGGAAAGCTCATTAGAAATTATTTGCATGAAAATAATATAAATGATAATTATATTTCTAATACTCTTGAAAGAACTCTATTATCAGTTGTGAAGAAAAGTGGTAATGATGTTTTAGAGCAATTTATAGATTTTAAAGAACTTAAAGATATTGATATTAGCTTATATACAAAAGCTATTCAAGAGTGCAATATAGCAATTCTTGATAGTAAATTTTATTCTGAAAGATTAATACGTGAATTATATGAATTTAATAAATTTATTGCTTTAAAGGTAGATAGCTCTGAAGTTAATAATGAATTTGTTAAGTATGCAGATATATTATTTGTTGATAGATGTAAAGAGGAATCAGTTGATAGACTTATAAAAAATGTACAAGGTGATAATAGTTTAGTTATTTTTAATTATTGGGATAAAGGATGTATGTTATATTTAAAAGAAGGCAGCCAGTTGGAATGGTTTCCAATAGTAAAGACTAGGAAAGTATTAAATAAGGTAGGTGCAAACGAAGCATTATTGGCAGCTTTTGTTAATTGTTATTGTAATGGTGAAACTCCTCATAAAGCAATGGAAAAAGCTATGGCGTTTTCTTCTTATAAGGTAGGGGCTCAAAAAAATTTAGATGGATTTATATCTAAAAATCAATTAGATAAGCTACATCATTTTTTATATAATTAAATTAATTTGACATTAATATAAGATGTGTATATCGTGTATAGAAATTTTATTATAAGATATACTATTAATGTACATTAATTCACAGGAGGCTGATATGCAATGAGTAAGAATAGCAGTATCAAATGTTCAGTTCAACAATGTAAATATAATAATAAAAAAGAATATTGTACATTAAATCAAATTCAGATAGGAACTCATGAAATGAATCCAAAGGTAGCTGAATGTACAGATTGTGAATCTTTTGTACTAGAATAGTTTAATTAATGGGAGTGTCGCATTAGCAATTTAAAAAATTGCTAATGGCACTTCCTTTTTTTGATGAATATATCTATTTTAGGTTACTAAAAAACTTTAATCTAAAATTTGACGCACTTTAATAAAGGTTCGTAAAAATATATTTTTT
>SVCL01000047.1 GCA_015058405.1 Clostridium sp. | reverse complement strand
AATATATTTTTACGAACCTTTATTAAAGTGCGTCAAATTTTAGATTAAAGTTTTTTAGTAACCTAAAATAGATATATTCATCAAAAAAAGGAAGTGCCATTAGCAATTTTTTAAATTGCTAATGCGACACTCCCTTTTTTAGTGAAGAAAGAGTTGATGAAAAGTGAAAATGATTATTAAGTTTGGGGTTGAAATAAAATAAATTTATACTTAAAAGTTACTTTTAGCTTTTTTAAGACGATATACAGTCTATATACGAAGAACCCCATTAAAGCTTATTTGCAAGAGTTCACATCTAATATATAATATACAACAAGTGGATATTTATGGGAGTAAATAGTCGCTTAACAATGTATTTATTAAAAGGGGGTAAAGTATGAAAAGGAGAAAAATAATAATATCATCAGTTCTTACATTTATGATGACTGTTGGAACTATGATAGGAAATGGAGTAACAGTTCATGCAGTAAGTACAATGAGTGTAGACTGTAATGCTGTCATAAGAAATGTAACACATTGTGCAAATGGATCACTTTATGGATTAACAGAAAACACTCCATATGACATGAATCAACTTGTTGCACCGTTGCATCCATATGTATTTAGAAATCCTGCACGTGGTGCTAATGGAAATCAACATGGCTTTGGAGATGCTATAAAAGTTGCAAGACGACTTTCAAGTATACCAAGTGCAAAAGTTTCAATTGATTTAGCAGATATGCTGCCATATTGGCCTTATAAATGGCCAGGAATGTATGGTTGGTTAAATCAAGTAGGAGCATTTATAAATGATAAAAAAGCATCTGGATGTAGGAACTGGTATGGTTATGAAATTTGGAATGAGCCAGATGGTACTTTCAAAAATAATGGTATTTCATTTGAAGAAATGTGGAAACAAACTTATAGGTTCATTAAACAAAATGATCCAGGTGAAAAAATTATAGGACCTTGTGATAGTTGGTATAATCATAATAGAATGAGATCATTTTTACAATTCTGTAAAGCAAATAATTGTGTTCCTGATATTATGAGTTGGCATGAACTATCTGGAGTTGGCGGAATATCTAATCATATAAAAGCATATCGTTCTTTAGAAAGAGAATTAGGAATTAGAGAATTACCTATATCAATAAATGAGTATTGTGATCCAGATCATGATTTTGAAGGACAACCTGGATCTAGTGCAAGATTTATTGGAAAGTTTGAGCGTTATAAAATAGAGAGTGCTACAATATCATGGTGGTTTACTGGAGCACCAGGACGCTTGGGAAGTCTATTAGCAACTAATACACAAAGGGGAGCTGGATGGTACTTCTACAAGTGGTATGGAGATATGACTGGTAATATGGTTAATGTTGTACCACCTAATGATGATAGTGATAAAGTGGATGGAGCTGCCTGCGTAGATAATAATAAAAAATATATAAGCTTTATTTTTGGTGGGCCAAATGATGGTACAATTAATACAACATTTAGAAATATACCTTCATTTATCTCATCTAAGGCAAAGGTAACAATTGAAAAAATCGATTGGGTCCATAAAGATGCTGTATCTTATGGTCCTAAAACTATATCAAGTTCTGTATATAATGTTGTAAATGGTCAGATTTCTATATCTATGCCAAATTGTAATAGTACTTCTGGTTACCGTATTTATATTACAAAGGCAGATGATACACAAAATCCAGGAGGCGACAAATCAGCACAAGATATACAATCTGGTGCTATTTATAAATTGGTTAATAGAAACAGTGGAAAACTACTAGGTGTACATTATAATTTAACACAGAATGGAGCTAATGTACTTCAATGGTATGAGAACGGAGAAACAAGTCAGTTATGGAAGATAATTGATACAGGTTATGGATATAGAATTACTAATGTAAATGCAAATAAAGAATTGGATGTAGAAAAGGCATCGGTTCAGGATGGTGCCAATATTACTCTTTGGCAAGATAATGGACAAACTAATCAAAGATGGTTTATTAAAAAGACTAATGATGGATATTATGTATTAGAAAATATTAATAGTCATAAGGTTTTAGATGTAGAAAATGCATCTAATAGAGAGGGAGCAAATGTAATTCAGTGGTACTCAAATAATGGTTATAATCAGCAATGGAGATTGATACGAGTAAATTAGCATTTATAGGAGATGTATATAATGAAGATAGGGGTAATTACAGACATACATAATAATATTGAGGCGTTAAATGCAGTTTTAGATAAATTTTTTTCACTTGGTATTAGGAAAATTATATGTAGTGGAGATATTATTGGAATTGGACCAAGACCAGAAGAAACTGTAAAAAAGATAATGCCCCTTCGAGATTCTATAGAATGTGTCAGAGGAAATCACGATAATTATCTTATTAATGGTATACCTAATATAGTTCCTTTAGGATGCCCAGGAGAAAGTATAAATATTGCAAGAGCAGGTGTTATTAATATTAGCAATGAGAACATTATATCTGAGGAGTTAAATGTAACTTATGACATTAAAAAAGTTATTGAAGATATAGAAGATACGCAATATCCTGATTTTAAAAATATTTTGAAGTATTTTTATGGTATATCATAATCAATATAATAGTAAAAAGGAGATATAAAGAAATGGCTTTTGATTTTAAAAAAGAATATAAGGAATTACAATATATACAATATAAGGAAAAAGCAAAGTTAAGTGATATGAATCAAATTGAGAGGTTTCCTATTGACCCGTATTGTGATTAATAAATTTCGATTTATGGAAGATGCATATAATAAAGATAGGAGTAATAACAGTAAAATAAGATAATATTAAAAAATAGTAGCGTCCAATCTAAATATGGAGCTACTATTTTTTATTTTTAATCCATAAGACCTGTATTACTAGTATTGGTTATTGAACTTATGTCAACTTGACCTTTTTCAGGATTTTTAGAATTTATATATTTTTCTTTATTACTTGAAGTATCAATTGAATCTAACAAAATATTTTGTTTATTTGTTTGTGTATTCGGAGCTGTGTAAGATATTATTTCTTCATTTGAAAATTGATCATTAATTTTAGTATCATAAAGGTCCTTATTAAGAGCAGAAAGCATATTACCATCGTTAGATTCTGTTACATGAGTTTTGGTTAGATGTCCTAACACACCTATTGGGTTTCCATTTTCATCTTTCATTTATAGTACCTCCTCATTTTACGTTTATTATTTGCAGTAATGTACATTTAATTCCTGTAAAATAAATAGTTTTGCATATATAATTATTGAGACAAATATACACATAGGAGAAAAAACAAATAAAACATGGAAACGTTAAAAAATATAACATTTGAACAACTAAAAAATAATTTTTACAAAGAGAGAACTCGTAAGAAATTTAAGAAAAAGTATGGGGATTTATTTGAACATGAATTGTTATTTAAGGATGATAATGACTATGATTGTCCAGCAGAATTTATTTATAGCCATGATAAGTATTATGAAGAAAATCCAGAAAAATTAATATCTTTAGCTCATGAACTTTATGAATTAAAACTATTATCTGAAGAGGAACTAGTATTTGATATGGCTAAAAAAGAAATAGCAGATATATTAAAGGATGAATATAGCCCATCATTTAATAGAGTAGTACCTAGAGAATTAACAGGTGGACGAACTGTTTTTATGACAACTTTAGTTGTTGTTATAGATGAAATAGAAAATGGATTCCTTGATAGAAGGATTTACCCACTTCTTGTGAAGGATGGCGTTATATCTGCACTTATATTAAATTATAGATTTTATAATGATAAATTAAAATCAGATGAAAAGATTGGTATAAAAGAATTATTTATAGTAGTATTGGTCATATTAGCAATGATAATATTTTTTAAAGCTAAAAAAGCTGTAAATTTATTTGTTTGAGAAAAATTTTTGGATTTAATTGAAATATGCTTTGCATGGATTGAAAGTTTAATAAATAGTTATATATAAATTATTGAATATATCAAAAAGTAAAAAAGATGAAGTTAGCTAACTTCGTCTTTTTTACAATAAAATTACTTAATTTCTTTATAAAGTCCAGTAAAGAACAGTGAACCAGCAAGTATAGCTGTAATGAAATCAGCTATTGCTTGGGAAATAACTACACCTTCATATCCTAAAAGTTTTGAAGCAATAAAAATAATTACTGCAAAAGTAATTCCTTGTCTTGAAATAGATAATAAAAATGCACCAAAAGCTTTTCCTGTTGATTGGAATGTACAAGTAGCTATAAGAACTATACTTACAAAAATCATGCTAATAAGCTGCATACGAAGCATATGTGCTCCTATTTTTACTATTTCCTTATCATCCATAAAGAAAGATATAAGGCTTGGAGCTAATATTGATAAAATTAATGTTAATATTACAGCTAAACTACATTGGAATACTGAACTAAAGCGTAGAGCTTCTTTAAGTCTTTTGAAATTTTTAGCTCCATAGTTGTAACCAATAAGAGGCTGAACTCCAAAAGCGAAACCAACTAGTATAAGTACTGCTATCATATTTATTTTCATTACAATTCCCATAGCAGCAACTTTATCATTTCCATAAGCCAATAAGAAGTTATTAGTTAATGCTATTCCTAGACTTTGCATTAAGTTAGTTATAGAGGCTGGAATACCTATAATTAAAATATCTTTTACCTCTTTAATAGATGCTTTTACAAGCTTAAAGTCTACAGATAGACGTTTACTTCTGTTTAATAAGAACCATACATAATAAATATCAGCACAGATATTTCCTATTACTGTAGCAATGGCAGCACCACCTGCACCCATATCTAAAACTTGGATAAATATTGGATCAAGAATTATGTTTATTACTGACCCTAAGATACTTCCTGTCATAGCAGCTGTTGCAAATCCTTCTGTTCTTAATAAGTTAGTTGGAGTGAAGGATAATATTATTGCTGGAGCACCTAGCACAATGTATGTGTAATATTGTGATGCATAAAAGTAAAAATAGGAGCACCTAAAGAAACTCCAGCTATAAGATCTGTATTTCCTGTCTTAGCAATAAAGTATGTATCAACCATGTTATAAACTAGAGAAATAATCATACTGAAAACTACAGGAAGTGCTAATGTAAAATAAGCCTTGTGTATAGGGGTTTTTTCGAATAAGTCATTTTTCATATACTTTATAGTCCTTTCTGTATTGTTGTATTTTGAAATCAATGTATATTATAGTCATATTATTGAAAATATGATGTGCCATAGGGCATAATTTATAAGGGGTGAAGGTAATGAAGAAAATAAAAAATGATAAGTATTTAGATAAGTTGGTTTTGGAACATGATATAATAAGATACCTTAAAGATAACGGAATAGAATTTAAATTTATAAAATATGAAAAAGGTGAAATTATTATAAAGATGGATGAAGTTATTAATCTTTTTCAATTTATAGTAAAAGGAAATATTGAAATATATGGTGTAAAGCAAGATGGAAGTATGTATCCTAAATATAAAGAATTTCTAATGAATGATAACTATTTTCTTCGTTTTGTTCTAAAGTCTATCTCTGAAAAAATGACTGCTGTATCAAGTACTTATTCTAAATATAATACTTTTGAAGAAAAACTAATTTATTATATGAAAGAAGAATGTGAAGATAATATGATTACTAGTGTTGAGAATACAAGATTTCAATTAAGTTGTAGCAGGCGTCAGATACAAAGGGTTTTAAGAAAACTTATAGATGAAAATAAAATTGTGAAAATGGGTAAGGGATGTTATAGATTAAATATTAATAATAAATAAGGGAGTGTCGCATTAGCAATTTAAAAAATTGCTAATGGCACTTCCTTATTTTAGAGAAAATAAATATGTACCAGTTTTTCTGGATTGAATTTTATTATGTAATTTGTTTATATTTTGTGCCACTGCTAGTAATATACTTTCAGCTAGTACATTAACTTGTCCACGACAGAGGAATCTTCTAAACCCCATATCATGTTTCAACTGAGCAAAAGAGCCTTCAGCTTGAATACTCCTGTTCATTCTAAGCTGACATCCTTCTTTGCTTGTTATTCTTTCTAAATCTGCTTTTCGCTGACGGTTAAATTTTTGAGATGTTTCTATATT
>SVCL01000046.1 GCA_015058405.1 Clostridium sp. | reverse complement strand
TTAATTGTATAATTCTTATGTAAAATATTTGTTTTGTTCATGTAAATATTTTACTACAAATCCTAACTTCTTTGAGGTTAGGATTTAATTTTTTTCATAGAAAAAGGGCTTCACACTATTTTTTAGTGCGACAGCCCCTTTAACTTTATATAAGAAAGAAGGTAATTTATGAGCAGAAAGAAGACAGGCTGTAAAAACTGTATGACAGCCAGACAAGTAACAAAGAACGGAGTAATAACTTTTGAAGCTCCAGAAAAAATAGAAGATTTAGAAGAAGTAAAATACACATATAATTATGCAGAAGCATCAAACTATGCAGACAACAAGCAGAACATATACAAGAAAAAGAAAACAAGCGTTGACCTAGATTTAACCTTTTCCTCAATAGTCCTAAAAACAAGGGCACAACTTCAAGGAAAAGATTATGCTAAAGGTGGAGCAGCTACTGGAACAGATGATCAATCATTACCAGTAGCTGTTTTATTTCAAGAAACTTATGATGATGGTTCATTTGAAAATGTAGTGTTCTATAATGTTAAGTTATACGAAAAAGATGGAGACCAAAAATCAGAAGGTGAAAACATAGAATTTACTTCACAAGGATTCACAGGACGTGGTTTATCTTTCAGTAATGATAAGATAACAAATAAGTTCGAATACCGAATGGATTCAGCAGATTCTGAAGTAGATAAAAATAAATTAGATAACTTCTTTAAAGAGGTTCAATACTTTGAAGCAGTAAAAGAAGATATATTAAAGAAAGAAGAGCAAACTGAAGATAATGCTTCAGTAGAATAATTTTGATAAAAGACTGGATTTTAAATCTAGTCTTTTTTTATGGAGGAAAACAAATGAATTTAACAAGAAAAGAACTAAACTTAAATATTGATGGTGAAGATTATATTATGGCTTTTGATAATAGATCCATTGCTATCTATAAAGAAATAATAGGAAAGCCTTTCACAAAAGGTTATGCAGCATTATTACAAGGTGATGATGAAGCAGTTTTAGATTTTATAGCTAGTACATTAAGAAGAAAGTCAGAACCTGATAAACCTTTAGGTAAGGAAGTATTAGAAGGAGATAATTTATTCTTTTTAACTACCTTAACAAACCATGTAATTATATTAATCTCAATGTCACTTCCTGATAAGCCAAAAAGCTCAAAAAAAAAGTAGATTATGATGAAGATATTGATTTAGATTTTCTATATTATGCTTATACCACTATTTTAGGAAAGTCAGAAGAAGAGTTCTGGAGAGCTACACCTGCAAAGGTATATAAGCAGCTTGAAATTCATAATGAAATAAATTCACCTAAAAATAGAAGTAGGAGAAATGAAAATAAATCTTCAGGTGAAACAGTAAGGTTAAAAGTTTTAGATTAACAAAGGAGGGAATATGAGTGATAGTGAATTAATTGTAACCATCGGAGCTAAGGATAATACAAGTACTGTAATAAGAAAAGTTAATAATGAATTAAAGTTTTTAGATAAAGAATATGCACTTGCAAGAAAAAGTTCTAAGGACTTTGAAAATTCACAAGAAGGTATCAAAAAGAAATTAGAAACTTTAAGTAGTAAGTATGAAGCCAATAAAATAAAGCTTGATGCATATAAAAAGAAATTAACTGAGGTACAAGAAAATTTAACTAAGGAAAAGGAAAAGCTAGAGCAGTTAAAAATAGCAGAAGGTGATAATGCAAAGGCTATAGAAAAGACAGAAGCTAATATAACCAAGTATGCTTCACAGTTACATAATGTTCAAAATAACATTAAATTAACTGAATCAGAAATGAGAAACTTAACTTCTCAAATAAATGAAACTAGCCTTTCATTATCTAACTTTAAAGTTAAGCAGTTTAAAGAACATATGGAGCATATTGGCCAAAGTGTTCAAGCTGCAGGTGAAAAAATTAAAAACTTTGGAAGTGGTTTAAGTAGTGCAGGAGATGGACTTATAAAATTAAGTAGTCCAATTAATGCACTTTCTTTATATTCAGCAAAAACAGCCATGAACTTTGAACAATCAATGGCAGACTTACAAGCAACTTCAGAAGCTACAGGAGATAATTTTGAAGCTTTAAGAAATAAGGCAAAAGATTTAGGGAGAGATACTTGTAAATCAGCAACAGATAGTGCAGCAGCTATGAAATATCTTGCTCTTGCAGGTTATGATAATAAACAAATTTTAGAGTCAACAGAGCCAATATTAAAAGCTTCAGTTGCATGGGGTGCAGATATGGCCACAAGTGCAGATTTAGCAACGGATTCTATGTCCAGCCTTGGGTTATCAACTGAACAATTAAGTCATTATCTTGATGTATGTTCACAAGCTCAAAGAAGCTCCAACACTTCAGCAACTCAAATGATGGAAGCTTATATAGCCTGTGGTGGTACATTAAGAGCTTTAACAGTTCCAGTAGAAGAAAGTGCAACAGTTCTTGGAAGATTAGCCGACCAAGGTAAAAAGGGTTCAGAAGCAGGTGTAAGCTTAAATTCAGTTTTAGTAAATCTAACAGGTGGAAGCAGTAAAGCAAAAGGAGCAATGGATAAGCTTGGTGTATCAGCTTGGGATAGTAAAGGAAACTTCATTGGACTTACTAATACATTGAAGTTACTCAAAGAAAGACTTGCTAAATGTACTCAGGAGCAAAGGACAAACTTTGAAAGTGCTATAGGTGGAAAGACTCAGCTTGATACTTTAAATATGTTACTTAATGGATTAGGTACTCAATATGATAATTTAAGTGGCAAGATAAATAATTGTAATGGTGTTACTGAAGAAATGTATGAAATTATGAATAATACAGCTGAAGGTAATATAGAAAAGTTAAAGTCTAAGCTCGAAGGTTTAGGAATACAACTTGGTGAAAAGTTACTTCCAAGAGTTAATGATCTTATAGACAAAGTAAGTGGTTTAATAGATTGGTTTGCTAACTTAGATGAAGGCACACAACAAACTATTATAAATATGGGCTTATTTACTTTAGCTGCAGGAGCTTCATTAAAAGCAATTGGAGGATTAACACAAGGTATAGGTTCAGTAGTTGGAGTAGTAGGAAAAGGTATAGAAGGTTTTAGTAAATTAATAAGAGTAACTGAAGGAGTAGAAGCAGCAAGTGCAGCAGCAAGCACAGGGGGAGTAGCTAAGCTTGGAATATCTCTTGGAAGTCTTGGAAAAGTAGCACTTGGACTTATGGCAGCATATGCAGCAGTAGAAGGAGTAATTGCAGTTGTTAATGCTACAGCAGATTTAAACAATAGCACCATGACTAAATCAAAAGAAGAAATGTCAGCCTTAGAGTTAGCTATAGGAAAAATAACAGGAGCTACAATGTATTCAAGAGAAGAGCTTGAGAATATGGGGGCAGTATATCGTAATTGGAATGAGAATATAAGTGAAGAAACACAAAGAAGCCTTGAAGATATGTCAGGTAAGTTTAGAGAATTACAGCATAATATAGACCTTGTTAATCTTGATGGAGTTGTTAGTGAACAAGAAGTTAATAATATTTCAAATAGAACTAATGAACTATGTAATAACATAATAGAAGCAATTAATAATCACAAAGATCCTGCATATCAAGCAATGTATAACTTATTTATAGGAGATGGAGCAATTGATGATGCAGAGCAGAAGTTACTAGATTCTATTAATAAAGGTGCTAATGCTCAAATAGAAGAAGTTAAGAAAGGTAAGGAGCAAATACAAGAAATATATCATAAAGCAGCAGAAGAACATAGAGCAATAACAGAAGAAGAACAAAATAAAATAACTGAGATTCAAAAATCATGGCAAGATATATCTTTAAAGAATTTAACTATGTCACAAGAAGAATATGAAAATACAGTAAGGGACTTTAATCAAAGATGTGTATCTTATAACACAGAAGGATTAAGTGAAATAGTAAAGACTGAGAAACAATCACATACTGAATCACTTCAAGCTATAAAAGATAAATATGAAAAAGCCATAAGCATAGCACAAGAACAACTTCCAAATCTAGAAGGAAAGGCTAAAGAAGAATGTGAAGCAAGACTTAACCAATATAGGGAAGCTTATAATAAAGAGCTTGAAAATGAAAATAAGTTATATGAAGGTAAGATGGATATATGCAACACAAAATATCCTGAACTTATGAATCAGATAAATCAATATACTGGAGAAGAACTTCAAAGAGGAGAAGCACATAAACAAGAAATGTTAGAAAACTTAAAATCTCAATATGATAACTTAGGTTCAATTACTGAAAGTGGATGGTACACCATGTACAATACAACAAATGGTTCACTTCAAAACATAGCAGTAACAGTTGATAAAACCACAGGAGAAATAACAGGAATATATGATACTTTTACAGGAAATGTTGGAGCATATACAAATAATATTGCTAATGATGTAAAAGGAATTGCAGACCAACATAATGTAACTAATTCACAAGTCAAGTCAGCTTTAAATGATATGGCTAATAATACAATAAATGCTTCAGGTCAAATATGTGATGCAGATGGAAGAGTAATTGGAAGTCTTCAAAATGTAAAACAAAATACAGATGGTACAAGGTCAGGAATATTAAATCTAAATGGGACTCCAATACAAATACAAAGTAATGCAGATGGAACTATAAGAGATGTTAATGAAGTTCAAGATGCAATAAGAAATATTCCAGGATCTAAAACAGTAACAATAAAAACATTATTTGAAGCTATAGGTGATGGAATTAAAAGTTTCTTTGGATTTGCAAATGGTACAGATAATGCACCACCAGGAGTTGCCTTTGTTGCAGAAGAAGGTCAAGAGCTTATACTAGATGGAAGAAGGGCAATACTTACAGGAAATTCAGGGCCACAACTCTTTCAATCCTACTAATATTTCATTAGCATTAGTAAAATGTTGCTCCTTAATATATTCTCTTAATAATTCTTTCGACACGTTTCCCATACAAAAAACTCCTTCTTGCAATAATTTGTTATTTTGATTATTGCCAAGAAGA
>SVCL01000045.1 GCA_015058405.1 Clostridium sp. | reverse complement strand
AGGGAAATTAGATAATTTAATAATATTAAATACAGGTAAAGTGAATCCTTGCAGCAGATATTTAAAAGCTGTTAGAGGACTTTAACTATACATACGGAAAAATATTTTTTTTATTTTCCGAAAGTAACTTGACACTATCACTAATAGTAATTAACTATACAAAAATATATTTTCTATATAAAATAAATATAGAATTATTTGTTTAAAGTTAAGGAGATTAATTAATGAAATATTATTTTGCACCTTTAGAAGGTGTTACTGGATACATATATAGAAATGCACATAATAGATACTTTAAGAAGGTAGATAAATACTTCATGCCATTTATTTCACCAACTCAAAATAAGGGATTTACTTCAAGGGAGACTAATGATATTAATCCTGTACATAATAACGATATAAATGTAATTCCACAAATACTTACAAACAATGCAGAATATTTTATTAGAACTATGAAAGAATTAGAAGAGTTAGGTTATAGAGAAATTAACTTAAATTTAGGTTGTCCTTCTGGAACAGTTGTTGCAAAAGGGAAAGGCTCAGGTTTTCTAGCAAACAAAGAAGAGTTAGATGAATTCTTAGAAGCTGTATTTAAAGAAGCTACTATAAAGATATCAATAAAAACAAGAATAGGTAAGGATTCACCTGAAGAATTCAAAGAACTTATTAAAATTTTTAATAAGTATCCTTTAGAGGAACTTATAATCCATCCAAGAGTTCAAAAAGATTTTTATAAAAACACACCTAATATGGAGGTATTTAAAGAAGCATTATCTTTAAGTAAAAATCCAGTTTGCTATAATGGAGATATCTATAAAAAAGAAGATTTTAAAAAGTTAATAGAAGAATGTCCTTCATTAGATAGAATAATGCTTGGAAGAGGCCTTATAGCAAATCCGGCTTTAGCAGAAGAATTAGAAGGAGGAGTTGTAGCGGATAAAGATACAATTAAATCTTTTTATGAAGAAGTGTATAATGGATATAAAGAAATATTGTCAGGAGATAAGAATGTTTTATTTAAAATGAAGGAATTTTGGTTTTATATGATTAATATTTTTGAAGACAATGAAAAGTACGCTAAAAAGATTAGAAAAGCCAAAAGTCTAAAAGAGTATGATTCTATAGTTATAGGAATATTTAAAGATTTAAATATTGCTAATGATGATATAAGGGGATTTAAGTATAAGAATTAAAATCCTGGTTATATTTTTTTGTATTATTTTTTGAATTTAAGTAAACCAACCTGTATTTTTTCTTAATATGCTTTATTATCATAAAATTCTTACCCGGGTGCTAACTAGTACTTATTATAACAAAAATTGTTTGGTAATAATAAAAATGATATTATTAACATAAGTAGAAATAATAGGAGGAGAAGATAATGCAAGATTTGAAGTTTAAATTAGCAGAAAAGAAAGATATAAAAAAAATATTTGAAATGTTTCAAGATGCAATAAAGGAAATGGATAGAAATAATATTCCTCAATGGGATGAGTTATATCCAGCTATTGAAGATATTAAAGAGGACGTTGAAAATAAACAGTTATATGTAGCTTTTGATAAGGAGTCTGTAGTTGCAACATATGTTATCAATCAGGAATGTGATGAAGAATATATAAATGGAAAATGGGAATTTGATGATAAATCATTCTATGTTCTTCATAGAATATGTGTTAATCCAAAGTATCAAAAATGTGGAGTAGGAACGAGAACAGTAAAGTGTTTTGAAGAACATGTAAGGTCATTAGGTGGAGAATCTGTTAGGTTAGATGTTTTTACTTTAAATCCTTATTCTTTAAAGATGTACGATAAGTTAAATTATAAAAAGGTAGGAATGGTATATTGGAGAAAGGGTGATTTTTATTTAATGGAGAAGAAACTATAGATATGAATGATAACAGAACTTATTGGAATAATATTTACAAAGATATAAGTGACACAGTAATTGACACCTGGCTAGAAGAATATAGAGATATTTTAGATAAGGCAAAAGAAAAGAAAACACCTATATTAGATTTAGGCTGTGGAGCTGGTGGCAATTCGCTTTATCTTAATCGTAATGAGTATAATGTGATTGTGTGTGATTATTCTAATGAAGCTCTTAAAATAGTTAATAATAATGTTCCAAGTGTCAAAACATTTTGTATTGATTTTAGTGAAACGCTACCTTTTAAAGATAAAAGTACATATTTGATTATTGCAGATTTATCTTTACACTACTTTAATACTACCACTACTAATAAAATCATTTCAGAACTTAAAAGAATTTTAATGGATGATGGCTATTTAATTATCAGAGTAAATTCTGTTAATGATAAAAACTATGGTGCAAACCAAGGCACATTCATTGAGGAAAATTTCTATTTGACTAAAAGTGGTTATAAAAGATTTTTTAATAATAAAAGTATTGAGAATTTTTTTAGAGAATGGACTATAGAAGTAGTTAAAGAAGTAGAAATAGATAGATTTGGTCTTAGCAAAAAAGCGATACAGTGCGTTATAAAAAATGAGATAAATAATGGGTAATTTAAGTTTTGTAATGCATATGTAAAACATTATTTATGTAAAGGAAATTTAATAGTAAAATGTTTAATGGCTGTAAAGAATACAATGTAATGAGTCTTTATAGACATTTTTTATATATTTTAAGCAACTAAATAAGTATTGTATTTGTATTTTTGCATATAATTGACATTGTAAAAATGATATTTTACAATTTATACATAAAACAGAGTGAGGGGAAAAAATAATGCTAAGAATCGAAAGAACAAAAATTGAGGATGGAAAGATAATAGGAGGCATGAGTTGTTTTGAAAAATCACCAGGGGTAATGAGACTTAGTGGTCTTTAAGTTATAGAAATCATCATTTTTATGCAAAGTGGGGGTTTGTTAAAGAAGGAGAAACAGAACCTATAAAAGAACAGAATAATTTCCACTTATTCTTATATAGAAAAATAATGAATAAATAAATTTGTTTTGGAGGTATAAAAATGAAGGACATATTCTTGAAAGAATTATCAGAAATGACTTTAGAAGAGCTATGGGAGCTATTTCCTATTATAATTAAGGAACATAATCCAGAATATAAGTTATGGTATAAAGAGGAAAAGATGAATTTGTTATCTGAGTTTAGCGATATTATATTAAGAATTAATCATATAGGCAGTACTTCAGTAAAGGGATTGAAGGCTAAGCCGACTGTTGATATTTTAATGGAGATTTCTCAGAATAGTGATATTAGTGATGTTAAGGACAAGCTGTCAGCTATGGGATGGATATTGATAAGTTCTAGTGAAGAAGAGTTTAGACAAGTTTATAATAAAGGCTATACTAAGTATGGTTTTGCTGAAAAGGTATATCATCTTCATGTAAGATATAAAAATAATTGGAATGAACTATATTTTAGAGATTACTTAATTGATCATCCTGAAGTAGCAAAGGAATATGAAAAATTGAAGTTGAAGCTTTGGAAAGAGTTTGAGCATAATAGAGATGCATATACTGATGCAAAGTCTGAGTTTATATTAAGTTATACTAAAAAAGCTAAAGAAGAGTATGGAGATAAGTATTTATAAATAATAATGAGAGTAGAAGAAAAGTATTGAAGGAAATAAAAATAAGAAAAGCTAAAATTGATGACTTGGAGACAAATGTTGTATTCATTAAGGTGTAGTAGGACTTTTATTGTTGGAGAAAAAACTTTGATTGATTTTCCAGAGTTAACTAAGGAAAAAGAAGAATTAATAAGCAAAGGGATTAATATAGAAATTGTACAAAATGCAGGACATTCTATGGTTTGGGATAATCCTAGTGGTTTAGCAAAAGCAATTAAAAACGGTATAGTTTTAGGTTTATAAAAATAAAATAATATATGTTTATAATAATATATATTTAGTGTAATAAAAAAATCTTTGCGAATAATGTTTTTTTATTGTACTATATAATTTAGAAATAATAGAGATAAAGGAAGTAAAAGATTATGAAACTACTAAGAATGCAAAAGAGATTTATAGATAGTAAGCCTTACGAACTAAACATAGTAAAAGGAAAATCAAATACAGGAAAAAGTGAAGCTATGCTTCATAGAATACTTAAGCTAGTAAATAATTTTGCTTTCCAAGAGGAAGATAATATTTTAGTAGTTCATAAAAATTCCAAACAAAAGGAAAACTTCATAAAAAGATATGAAAAAGTAAAACAAGAACATAGTTATACTTATATGTCTCTTTTACCTTCCAATAATGAACCACATTTTATTTCCTTATCTGAACTTATAAATCAATACTCTAATGATAAAAGAACAGCTACTTTAAAGCAAAAAGAAGAAGCTTTTAAAATTGCGCTTTCAAGTGATGCAAGAGAATATAAATATTGCAAAAAACTAGATTATAATAACCTTCATCTTATCTTAGGTGAAATTAAATTCATGAAAAATCATAGAGTTGAGTTATTAGAAGATTATATGACTTTAATGGGAGCACCATTAAGACAAAGAAAGAATTCGAAAGCTAGAAGTGCTATGTTTACTTTCTTTAATAATTATAATGAAGCTTTAAATAGTTTAGGAGTTCAAGACGAAGAGGACAAGATCTTAGATGCTATTAAAAATATAGAAATGTCTAATAATAAAAGTTATGTTCATATATGTGCAGATAACGTAGAGTCTTTATCAAAACTTGAGTTAGACTTTTTATTAATGTTATCTAATAAGAAATCTTATGGAACTGTAACTTTATCTATAGATGTAGATAAAGCTGAAAATATATATTCATCATTAGTTAAAAAAGGTAGAGTTTACGGAAAAAAGGTTTTTGGAGCAAATAAAAAGATCTTTAACTTTAAAACTGATATATCTAATAGAAACATGGAAGATATGCCTAAGATAACTGAAGAAAAAATTTATGATAGATATAACTTTATAGACTTAAAACATAGAAGAGAGTTTGATTTCTCTTTAGAGGATAATGGTCATGAAGTTAGTTTAGTTGGAGAAGAAAAATATAATAAAAAGGAATTAGAAGAGGTACCGGTATTCAATAATATAGCAGCTGGGGCACCTATTCTTATTAACCCTACCCAAGAAGAAACATTTGCACTTCCAAAGTATTGGGTTAAAGGTTCTAATAAGAAATTCATCCTTAAAATAAAAGGGGATTCTATGATTAAAGTTAATATAGATGATGGAGATTATGTTGTTATAGAACAAAATCCATCTCCTATAAATGGTGATATAGTAGCTGTAAACATAGATGGAAATGCAACACTTAAAAGAATTAGAATGGAAAAGGATAAAGTTTTATTATTACCAGAAAATGATTTATATTCACCTATAATTGTTTCAAAAGAACAAGAATTTTTTGTACTTGGTAAAGCTATAGGTGTAATTAAGAGAAGATAATAATAGATTTTTTTACTTATATATTATAAAAATAGGTTTTAATTATAGGATAACATTTCTTGTGTTGAAATATTATCCTTTTTTGGTTAATATTGTATTTATTAATAACTCATAGGGGGATAGATAATGAAGATATTAGAAACAAAGAAGTTATATAAAAAGTATAAGGATTTTACTGCTGTTTCAGGTATTGATTTAACAATAGAAAAGGGGAGTATTTATGGAATACTAGGTCCTAATGGTGCAGGAAAAAGTACTACAATAAAGATGATTTGCGGTTTACTTACAAAAACTTCTGGAGAGATAATTTATGACGAAAAAACTAATAACATAAGAAAGTGGAAGGAAAACATAGGTATAGTCCCTCAAGATTTTGCTTTATACATGGATCTTTCAGCAGAAGAAAATATTAGTTTCTTTTGTTCATTATACGGATATAAAGGTGCAGAGCTAAAAAAAAGAGTTGATAGAACTCTTGAATTTGTAGGATTAACTGATGTTAGAAATAAGAAAGCTTCTGAATTTTCAGGAGGGATGAAGAGAAGATTAAACATAGGTTGTGCTATAGCTCATTCACCAAAACTAATAATTATGGATGAACCTACAGTAGGTATAGATCCTCAATCAAGAAATCATATATTAGAATCAGTTTTAAAGCTTAGAAATGAAGGCTCAACAGTAATTTATACTTCTCACTACATGCAAGAAGTAGACGATATATGTGATAGAATTGCTATAATTGATAAAGGTCAAATAATTGCAGAAGGTACTAGTGAGGAACTTAAAAAATTAGTTTCTCATAGTAATACATTTAAGTTTACTCTAGCAAAGGAAGTTAAAGGTCTTAAAGAGTATATTTCACTTATTGAAGGAGTAGAAAAGGTAATTATTGAAAATAATGAATATACTGTTTCTACTTCGAGAAATAGAAATTTAGTTAGTAAAATAGTTGAATGTGTAGTTAATAACAATGGAAAAATTAAAAATATTAGTAATGAAGAGCCTAGTCTTGAGAATGTATTTTTATCGTTAACAGGCAAAACTCTTAGAGAGTAGGTGACAATATTGATATTTTCTGTTTTAAAAAAAGAATTTATACAGATATTTAGAACTAAAAGTTTTATTGTAATGATGTTTATTTTTCCTATAATATTAATTACAACATTAGGTCTTGGTCTTAAAGATGTAATGAATAACAATTCATTCTTTGACGAAAATGATGAAACTGCTAAGGTATATTACACTTTAGATAATAATTCTATTTATCATAATGTTTTTTTAGAAGTAAAGAAAGGCATTGAAGATGCAGTTGCTGTAAAATTTGAAGAAACTTCTTCATTAAATGATGTCCAAGATAAGATAGATAACTATAAAGCATATTTTCATGTAGAAGTTACTAAAGATGGATTTAAGGTATATTGTCCA
Source organism: Clostridium sp. (assembly GCA_015058405.1). Classification (GTDB taxonomy): domain Bacteria; phylum Bacillota; class Clostridia; order Clostridiales; family Clostridiaceae; genus Clostridium. The sequence goes on along the minus strand of SVCL01000045.1, from coordinate 578 downwards.
TCTTCAGGAGAAAGACAAAAAGGAAAGATAATTAGAAATGTTTTTGAATCTGTTTTAAATCAATATGCATCATATACGACAATTGAAAAATATGATATGTCTGCAATGCAAAATTTAATCAAAAGTAAATATGACGAATTTGTAGTAGCTGATTCTGATGGATTAAAGGACATATCGTCTTCAGAATATTATACTTTTGCAGAGCTTGCTATGATTATATTTTATATTTCATATACTATTGGTGAATCTGTTTATGCTGAGCGTAAATTAAACACCTTAGATAGGGTTTTACTATCAAGGGTAAGTGAGGCAAGCTTCTTATTATCAAAAACAATAATTGGAACATTAATAGCTTTAATGCAGACTATAACAGTATATCTATATTCAACTTATGTTTTAGATGTTAATTGGGGAGAAAATGCATTAAAGTTCATTATTTTATTATGGACTTTAGTCTGTTGAGCGGATGCGAAACATAAAACCACCTGCTATGCGGGTGGTAGGCAAATGTTTATAGCACTAAAAAATATATCTGATGTGATTAGCGAGTCTAATTACATCAGATATATAGTTAATCT
>SVCL01000005.1 GCA_015058405.1 Clostridium sp. | reverse complement strand
GGATAGTAGGATTTTTGAGTTTAATGGGGAGTTTTTGGAGATTAGTGGGAGATTGAGGAAGTTGAGGAAATAGGGGCGGTGTTTTTTGAAGGAGTAGGTATTCTTGCGAGTCAGTGAGTATTTACTCTTTTTTGGTGGAGTGGGTATGATGAAGTATATAAAAGGAATTTGTCTAAGTTTCAAACTTGTGAGGTTTTGCTTATTGATGATTTGTATGAGGGTAAGATTTCTAGGAGTGATGTTAATACGAGGAATATATAAAATTTTCAAACTTAAATATCAGTAGATATGGGAAATTAGTTGATTATATGATGAAAATTTCATGATAAGGAAAGTGAATTGAAAATTAAAGTGTATTTGCGAGTTACATATAATAGGTATACTCATAGATGAAGTACTCGTAAATGAAAGATAGTTGTGCTATACTGAATAAAGTATTATAAAATAAGACAAAAGAATTGAACTAAAGGTGGAAATAATGAAGAAATATAAGGTAGGAAGCTTATTTGCAGGAGTAGGCGGAGTATGTTTAGGTTTTAAAAATGCATTTTTTGAAGATAAAGGGTTTGATTTAGTATGGGCAAATGAAATGGATGAGTATGCTTGTGAAACTTATAGAACAAATTTTATGCATAAATTAATTCAAGGAGATATAGTAAAAGTTCTAGATCCTAAGGTGTTTGATAAACAAATAAAAGAAATCCGCGAAAAAATTTTTGAAAATACTTTAGTACAAGAAAGAGAAATTAAGAAATTGCAGGATTTAAAAGTAGCTTATGAAAAGAAACATGAGGAAATATTAAAAGAAAAGATAGATGTTCTTCTTGGAGGATTTCCATGTCAGGCGTTTAGTATCGCAGGAGAAAGAAAAGGTTTTGAAGATGACAGAGGAAATTTGTTTTTAAGTATTGTAGAATTAATTAATCAGCTCGATAAGATTCATGGGAAACCTAGAATTTTATTTTTAGAGAATGTAAAAAATTTGAAATCTCATGATAAGGGAAGAACATATGAAGTTATAAAGAGTAAACTTGAAGAAACAGGATATACAATAAAAGAACATGTTTTAAATACAATGGATTATTCAAATCTTCCTCAAAACAGAGAAAGAATTTATATTATTGGTTTTTTAAATAAAGAAGATGCTGAAAAATTTGATTTATTTGAAAACATAGATAAATTAAAAAAAATAAAGAGCTTAGAGGAAAGGGAAGATGATGTAAGGAATATAATTGATTATGATTCTAAATTTAATGAATTAAAGTATTATTATTATACGAAAGATAAATATCCGGGATATTTTTTAAGCGAAGAAGAGTATAATAGTATGGCTAAAAGTGATAGAAAAGCTGAAAGAATTAATCTAGATGAACAAATAAATGAAATGTATCAGTTCTATCAGGTGAGAAGAGGAATGTATGTAAGGAAGAATATGAGTGGAGTATGTCCAACATTAACAGCTAATATGGGAACTGGAGGGCATAATGTTCCTTTAATAAAAGTTAGTGATGGGATTAGAAAGTTGACACCAGAAGAAACTTTTAAACTTCAAGGTTTTCCAATAGGCGAAGGATATATCCTTCCAACAGAATATAAAGGAAAGCCATATGCCAAGTCTCATTTATACAAGCAAGCTGGAAATGCTGTTTCAGTACCAATTATTAAGATGCTTGCAGAAGAAATTTTAAAAGTTTTATAAAAAACGATCTGACTTGTTTTTATAAGTCAGATCGTTTTTTAAAATAATTTTTGGTAGTAAATTATAAATATTTGTGATAGATTAGTATATATAGTAATTTTTGGAGGAGTCTATGGCTAATATAGTATGGGACAGGTTTTCGAAAGAAAGCAGAGGAGAATATATAAAGTATTTACAAATATTTGGTGCATTAAGTGGTCTTTTTAAGGATAATCAAGAAGGAGCAAATGCTCGTAAGCCCTATTTGTATTATAGAAATCATGAAAAGCTTTTTGCTAGAGTTTTTAATGTGGAGGATTTAACAAGAAAGGATAGTGCTTTTGATGTACTGGCAGTATTGGGTGATGAGAGAATAGGAATTGGGTTAAAGACTTGGATACATAGCAAAGATAAAACATATCAAAAAGTTGCTGAATTTAATAAGTCAGCTCCAGAAGTCATAAATCCATTAATTGAAAGTGGTACTCCTGAAGAGGTAGTAAGAAGGGTTTCAGAATTAAGAAATGAACGTATTATGTTAGACAAGCGTCTTTATAATACAACTAAAGAGGTATATCATTATATTACACGAAATGATGATGTAATGAATATTGTAGAAACATCATATGACTTCATTGATTTAGATAGCATCGAGTGTATAAAGTGTGATGGAAAGACTTATTCATTTAAGGACAAGCTTCGAAATTATAAGTTTTATATAAGTAAAAGTGTATTGTTAGAAGAATTTGATGCTTCAGAAGGGGAAGTAATAGAAAAAATTCCTATTAGGCAGTTTAATGATCCTTTTGAGCTTATACGGATGATAAGTTTACCAGAATGTGATGTGGAGTTAAAAGAGATTAATAATGTAATATACCTTCCGCTTTATCAGGATAAGAAAGAAGGTAGAATAATTTCGTCTTGTTCAGGGGTAAATATTAGACATTCTAAACCTAAAAATAAGGCAAGTAATACTCCAAGACCTGAATATGAAATTGAGATAAGAATAAACAAATGGATTCATCATGTTTTTCCAGGTTTTTTTGGTATTAATGCTTTGGATGAGGCACAGGTTAGAAATAATGATTTTGCTTTAATTCTACCAAATGGAAAAGAATTAAGGGGGAGGATTAAACAGCAGAATGGTAAAAGTCTTCAGACCAATCCACAAGGAGCACTTGGAGAATGGGTTCTTAAGGATGTGCTAGGAGTTTCTAATAGAAGTGATATTATAACATGGGAGTGGTTGGATAAGCTTGGAATTGATAGTTTAAAGGTAACAAAGATTGATAATAAGCATTTTAAAGTAACAGCTGCTGAAGCTGGCGCATTTGAAAGATTTAAGTTAGATAATATTGATAAAATAAAATGTGCTGGTCTTAAGGGGAGAATCTTACCTTGCTTAAGAAGTGAGTTTATGAATCAATAACAATAAGTTATTATAAATTCTAAGGAGCCATACAAAGTATGGCTTATATTATGTTTATTAGTCATAATTACTGTTATTGGGAATATGTGTTAATAGTATATTTGTAGGAGATGTCCATTTTACTTCTACATAATCGCCTACATCTGCATTAACTTGTTCAAACCAGCTCCCAAGTGCTTTTAAGTCGCCACTACCATGGAGGTTTTTTGCGTAAATTTTGCCAGCTTCACTACATCCACTTGATTTGAGAATTCCTGTGAAAAAATTATCTGCTGAAGAGGTATAAAATTCGTTATATCCAATACCAGTTTTTGAGTGATTACTATTAAATATATTGTATTTTCGGGCATAAGGTGCTGGTATAGGAAGATAACCTTCACCGTAAATTCTTTTTCGTGAATTAGTGTATCTTTTAGTACCCCACATTAGATGGGGTTCTTTTAATCTTACTGTGTATGAATCACCATTTTGAGCCATTAATTATTCACTTTCTTTTATAATATATTTTATACATTAGTTATACAACAAAAATGAAAAAATGTAAATATATAGAAGAATAGCGACGAATATTAATTTTTATTTATTGCGTTTAAATAAAGCAAATGGATATACTGATTAAAAAGAGATAATTATTTGGATGATATCAGAAAGGTGCATAATATAATAAGTATGTGAATTTAAAAAGTGAAAACGAAGGTCATATTTTTATTGAAATGTTAATTGAATATATAAATATACCAGAGTTCTATAATAAAAATTCTATATCTTTATGAATAAGAAATAAGATCATATATAAAAACTTTCGTATATACCAATAAATCTATATACGAAAGTTTTTGTATATAATCGATTAAATTTTAAAAAAAGTTTTATTTTTAGACGTTATAGAAGCACTTGATCTCTCAATAAACTCTCCATCTTTAGTTAAAAAGATATTCTTTTCAATAATAGTATTCATCAAAAGAATTATACGAGCTTTAGGTATAGTTGGACGTATATCTTCTATAAACACTTTATTAATATTTCCATTAGTACAGACAAAGCTTAGTGTTAAAATATATTTCATAATAATTCAACCTTTCTTTATATATTATCATTATCTATAACAACTCCGAGTTTGGTAGAAATTATGGTGTTGAGCTTATTTATAGAAGAAGATAGAGTATTAATTTGATTTTCTAATCTAATAAGTAAATAGGCAGTTACAGCTACTGGAAAACCTACATTTGCAATTAGATTCATAAGATCATTTAAATCCATAAATCAACATCCTTTCTTTAAAGATATAAAAATAGATAGGTAAACCTTTATAGGCTTACCTATCTATGAGTGGGATTAAGCTACAGTAAAATCAGTAACTTTCTTGGTAGTTACAGAAGCACCTGATTTAGATGTATAAGCACCATGTTTAGGAGTAAAAATATTCTTTGATATTATTGTATCCATCAATGTATTTACCTCATCTGAAGTGATATCAGGCTTTACTCCTTCAATGTTAAGTGTAGATTTACTACCATCAGCACAAATAAAAATTAAATTTAAAGTATATTCCATGAGTTAATACCCCCTATTTTAAATATTTTATTGAATTATTGCTCATCTACTAGTTTTGAAGAGTCTGCTATATAGAAGTCTCTAGTAGAAACACCTAAAACCCCTTTAATAGCAGTAGCAACATCGTAAATATCTTGAGAACTAGCATTAACATTAATATTAGAAAATGTTTTTTTCTTATAAGTTGTATTACCATTAGAATCCTTACCATTTGCAATTTCAACTTGAAGTGAAGTTGTATTTATAATTTTGTTAGCTGCCATATAGATCAGCTCCTTTCAATTTTTATTAATAATAAAATTTAAACTGAGTAAGATAGGTTATTTATGTCAAGAAAATTTATGCTACTGTGAAGTCAGTAACTTTTTTAGTAGTAACTGAAGCACCTGATTTAGAAGTATAAGAGCCATGTTTAGGAATAAAAATATTTTTTGAAATAATTATATCCATTAGTGCATTTACTTCTTCTGAAGTAATGTCTGGCTTAACTCCTTCAATGTTAAGTGTAGATTTACTACCATCAGTACAAATGAAAACTAAATTTAAAGTATACTCCATAATTACACCTCCTTATTTAATTTAAAAATTAGAGTTATTAGGCATTGATTAGTTTTGAAGAGTCTGATATATAAATATCTCTAGTTGAAACACCTAAAATAGATTTTATAGCATTGGCTACATCTAAAAGATCTTGTGCATCAGCATTAACTTTGATGTTAGAAAAGGTCTTTTTTTTATAAGTTGTATTGCCGTTAGAGTCTTTACCGCTTGCAATTTCGATTTGAAGAGAAGTGGTATCGATAACTTTATTTGCTGCCATATCATCTTACCTCCTTTCTGTAATGTGTTTACACAATATATATACCTAGTAAATTGGTAAAAAACCGTTTTTCTATAATGTAAGGATGAAGAAATGCAAAAAAGAAAAAAATATATAAAAATAAATAATAATTATATAGATTTTTCTTTTTAAAAATCTAAGTAGTTATATTAATTTTCTTTTTTATTGATAAGTAAATCATAATAATAAGAGATAGCATTATCTACTATAGTACTTATTAATATATTTAAGTTTGGATGAAAACTTTTGATTTCATTTAGCTTTCTAATAGTAGATCCTTTTAATATATAAGTACGTCGCATATTTTTATTATCATCAGGCATAGAAGTATTAACTTTATTTAAAGGTATATTTTTTATTGGATGAGTTGCTTTAGAGTTATTTTGTTTTATATTAAAATCATCATCTCCAGAGAAATCGAAAGTTGTGATAATTTCTCCCTCAGGTATTACTACACCATCAAAACAACATTCTTCTATTGATTCTTCTTCATTTTCATTAACTGACTCAATATATTTTCTTTTCATTATCATCATCTCCTTACTTTAAATATATAAGTTTATAATTTTTATTTATTTGAATATATAATTTTTTGTTGCAATAAAACAAAAAAATATAGAAATATATGTTTTTTGGATACTTAAATTATTTATTAGATAAGATTGTATATAAATTATTTATAATTAAGATAAAAATTTACTTCAATATTAAATAGTGGATTTTTGAAATTTGAAATTAATAAAAAGTTACTAATAAAAATATAAAAGAAGTTTATATTACATGAAATGAAAAAAATAAGTTGTTTGCAAAATATAAATAATTGCAGAAACGCAATAATAAGAACTAAAAAAACGGTTTTTTTACAAGTTCCTATATATATTCATTATAAAGTGATGAAAAAATGCAATTTTTTTTGTCTAGAATATGGAACTTGTATATGCACTCTAGCAAGTTAAATTTAGAGTAGGTCAGCTGTGCCACTGCAAAAAGACAGCTATATTATAAGTCAAGGATAAATTACTTCTATTAATATTTCTTGGAAAGGTATTTATAATATGCAAGGTGGGTAGCGACCAATACCCTTATTAAAAATAACAGCTATGGTGGAAGCTTGGCACTCTAAGGAGTGGGTAAGTACTAACAGATTAAGCATGTAGGACAAGCTTTATGTGTAGAAAGTTAGTACACGCAAGTAGTAATAATAGAAGTACTAAGTGATGCTCTCAATTCTATACGGGGCATTAAGCTTAAGTGTAATTACTTTACTTATGTCTATAATTTTTTTTATTTTATAGATATAGGTAAGGTAATTACACATTCCGCAACTCATACTGCCGAGGCAATAAGAAAAAAGACTTAAAAAAAAAGAATCATCTCAAAAAAGTTTAAAAGAATGTGAATTACCTAAAAAAAGAAGGGTGTGCGGAAGGGCGGGGTTATATTATTTTTTTATATTTATTAATCTTTAAATATAAAGTGTTGAAAGTATGGAAAATAATATGTAAGGGATAAATGAAGTATTCAATGTAAGTAATATATAGAAGAACAAGAGAGAGTAATGTTGAGGAATGAGTAGATAATACTATAGCTAAAGTAGAATAGAGTAAAGATAAGTGAAAAGAAATAATATGATATTAGATAACTAATGTGTGTTTAGAGATAACTTGAATGTGAGGAAATAGAAGAAAAGAAGTAGTCTTATATAAGCGAATATATGAATAAGATTAGGTATTTAAGTTAATAATCACAATATAAGTATAAAAGGAGGATAGAGTTTGGAGAGTTTAGAAAACATATATTTTTTATTTTATATATTTTTTGGTGAATGTATAGTTTTATTCTTAGAAACAATAATATATATTTTTTTAATTAATAATTATAGAAAGAAAATAAATAATCTTAATAAATTAAAGATAAAAAAAGAAATTGATAATATAGTCAAATAGGAATAGTTGAGTTAAAAACTTATTAGTTGGTATTAGGATGAGAGATAATGATCTGTCTATGAGCAATTTGAATTTTATATGCAATAATATTGAAATTAAGTAAAAAAATAAATTATAATTAAGATATGTCTAAAAAAAGACTAATTATGATTAGGTAAGTGAAATGTTAAGTAGGGAAAATTATAAATTTTCTTACCCAAATAATCAATATTATAGAGGGTAATTAACTGTAGATAAAACATTAAAAAACTTTATAAAATATTGGATAAAAATTGCAAGGTATGACGTGATAGTTTTACGAGGTGGAACTTTTAAAATATTATTCTCAAGAACAGCTTAATCGTTTTTTTGTATTAAAAGTATTGAAGTTGCAAATAATAAAATAATTGGTTATTGCAGAGTTAATCCTCATAAACCAAAAAACAATTAAGGAGTAATTAGAAGATGATACTTGCAAAAAAGATTAGATTATATCCCACAGAAGAACAAGAACAAAAATTATGGCAATCAGTTGGTACTGCAAGATTTATTTACAATTGGGCTTTAAATAGACAAGAAGAGAATTATAAAAGTGGTGGTAAATTTATTAAAGATAATGACTTGAGAAAAGAAATAACTCAGCTTAAAAAAGATGAATTACTATGGCTTAATGAGGTATCTAATAATGTAGCAAAACAAGCAGTAAAAGATTGCTGTAATGCTTATAAAAATTTCTTTAAAGGTTTAGCTGATAAGCCTAAATTTAAAAGCAAAAAAAAGTCAAGGCCATCTTTTTATAATGATACTGCTAAATTAAAAGCTAAAGAAAAATTGGTATTAATCGAAAAAGTAGGTTGGATTAAAACTAAAGAACAAGTACCAGTAGATGTTAAATATACAAACCCAAGGATTAGCTATGATAATAAATATTGGTATATTTCTGTAGGTATTGAAAAAGAACAACCTATTGTTCAATTAACTAGTGAAAGTCTAGGTATAGATGTAGGTATTAAAGATTTAGCTGTATGTAGTAACGGCATGATTTTTAAAAATATTAATAAATCTAAGGAAGTTAGAAGATTAAAAAAATCTTTAAAAAGAAAACAAAGACAATGTTCAAGAAAATATGAAAAAAATAAAAAAGGAAAGGAGTATGTTAAAACTAAGAATATTGAAAAACTGGAAAAGCAAATTAAACTTATTCACCGTAGATTATCTAATTTAAGATTAAATTATATTCACCAAGTAACTACAAAGATAGTGAAAACCAAGCCATCAAGAGTAGTTATGGAAGATTTAGATATAAAAGGAATGATGAAGAATAAACATCTATCTAAAGCAGTTTCAGAACAATGTTTATATGATTTTAAGATAAAAATGAAATATAAATGTGAGTTTTATGGAGTTGAATTTATTGAAGCAAATAGATATTATCCATCATCAAAATTATGTAGCTCATGTGGCTCTATTAAAAAGGATTTAAAACTCAAAGATAGAACATATAAATGTTCATGTGGTTTAAATATAAATAGGGACTATAATGCAAGTATAAATCTTAGTAGATATGAATTAGCAATTTAATCACCTAAAAGATATTGCTAATGTGTAGGGGGCGTTGTACCCGAATTTACGCCTTTGGAGTGTCACATTAAACTAAAGTAGTCTATGTTTATCAAGATCAAATAGGACACGTTGAATAAGGAATCAAACATGCTTTATAAAGTTTTATAAGGTTTTGGCAACGGTGGTACCAGATCATGGACAAAGAGCATATCAAATACAAAGACCTACTAAATTTATTCACTAATCTAAAAAAACAACAACTAATACTATTTATAATTTGCTTACTATCTATTACAGCAGAAATACTATTAACATATCAAGTCCAAGGTTTAGTAGATGCTATTGTAGATGGTAATGAGTTCAATGATTTACTTAAAGTCTTTTATAGAATCCTATTCTTTGGATGCCTTTCCTTCATCCTTACTCTTTATCAAACCAGAAGGTGGCATTATTTTAGATACAAATTAATTAACTCAATGAGATATAGGATGTATAAGAGCTTAATTAAAAAGCCAATGACTTTCTTTGATAAATATACTACTGGAGATCTTGCTTCTCGTGTTATGAATGATGGCTCTAGTATTGCAGAAAGTGCTGGTATTCAGATTCTTATGATTATACTTAATATTGTAAGGGTTATCTTTGTTATGGTAATCCTTATCCACTTTAATCTTAAGCTTTCTCTTATTGTTTTACCTCTTATTCCTATCTACTATTTTCTTCTTAGAAGGATTAATGGTAATATGAGAACTACAGCAAAAGAAGAGAGACAAGCCTTTGCTAAAGTTCAGCAAATGTTAATGGAGAATATTAAGGGGATTCGTGATATTGTTACTTTTAATAAATATGAGTATTTTTCAGATATTTTTAATAAAGCCTTAAATAAAGAGTATTTCTCTAAACTTAAAAAGATTGTTAACTGTCAGGTCCTTATGTATGCTCTTAATAGTGTTATGGTTATATTTTTACCTATCTCTATTTTAATGTTTGGATCTTTTCTTTCTTTTAAAGGTGAGGTTTCTATTGGTACTTTAATAGCTTTTTATACTTATCTTAATAAGCTTGTAGAACCTATAGGTAACTTAGCAGATTCTTATCAAGGTTCTAGAATGGCTCTTGGTTCTGCTGATAGGGTATATGACTTTATCTTTGATAATGCTAAGGATGAAAGTACTGGAAGTTTATTTAAGGAAGAGTTTAATTCTCTAAATGTTAATATAGAAAGCTTCTCTTGGGACACTAAGGAGGTTTTAAAGGATTTATCATTCACTCTTGCTATGGGAGATAGGCTTTTTATTAGAGGGGAAAGTGGTAAGGGGAAGAGTACTCTTCTTAAGCTTATTATGAACTTTTACAGTAATTATAAAGGTGAAATCACTATTAATGAAAGCTCAGTTACTTCTATAAATAAATCTAGTTTTTATAAAAATGTAATGGAATTACCTCAAGAACCTTTTATTTTTGAGGGAAGTATTAGAGAAAATCTTTGCCTTGGAGATGAGTTCTCTTTAGATGAAATTAATGAAGCTTGTAAAGTAGCTTGTATTGATTCTCTTATTAATGAAAAAGGGTTAGATTATAACCTTACAGAATCAGGCTTTAATATATCAGGTGGCCAGAAGCAAAGGCTATCTTTAGCTAGAGTACTTCTTAGAAAACCTAAAGTTCTTATTTTAGATGAAGCTACTAGTGCTTTAGATAAGGAAACTGAAGAAAAGCTTCTAAATAATCTTAATGAGTTTTTAAAGAAAAATAATATGTCCCTTATTTCTGTATCTCATAATGATAAGATTAAGGAAATTTGTAATAAAGAACTTGTTTTATAATTAGTCTATATTAAAGTGTTGTATATTTTGCAGCACTTTTTATTTTTTGGAAATTTTAAATAAATATAAGTAATATTTTTTATTATAATATAAAACAACACTGAATTGTTAAATTAATTAAGAAAATAGAAAAATAAACAAGAATTAATAAAAATAATTGCATATTATGATATAAAGTGTTAAAATATAGGTAAATAAGACAAAACTTTGATAAAAGCATAAAGTAAAAAGGGGGGATATTACAATGAATAAGGAATATGTAGAATTAATTGAAGAAATCAATGAACAAGAACTAGAAGATACTGTAATTGGGGGAATGATTTCAGAAGGAAAAGTTACACCAAATTCAGTAAGTTTAAAAGAACTTCGTTGGTGTATGGAAAAAATGTAGTTTCTAGAAAGTATAATTTTATAATAATGGTTATGAGTCTAGATAAAAGCTTTTAGAAAGTTTTTATCTAGATTTTTTTATATTTGTTTTGAAATATATAAGATATCTTTTAAAAGTTCTATAATTTGCTATAATATATAAAAAGAAACAATAAGCTAAAAAAATAATAAGCAAAAGAAATGGGGTAAAATATGTTTGAAAGAAAGGTGCCTTTTGTTAAAGCTAGGCAGATAACGGAATGTGGTTTAGCATGTGTTAATATGATACTTAGGTATTATAAAAGTTACGAAACCATGGAAGACTTAAGAAAATATCTTGAAATAGGTAGAGATGGAAGCAGTATAAGGCAGCTAAAGGAACTATTAATTAGTTTACACTTTGAATCTAAAGTTTATAGAGCTGGAGTTAATAGGTTAAAGGATTTTAAGGAACCTATAATAATATATTGGGAAAATAATCATTTTGTAGTTCTTGAAAAGATAACAGAGAAGTTTGCTTATATAGTAGATCCATCCTGTGGTAGAGTTAAAGTATTTATGGAGGACTTTAAGGAAAGCTATTCAGGCTTTGTATTGGATTCTGTTCCTAAGGAAGGCTTTGTTCCTAAGAAGAAAAGTTCGAATTTATGGAAAGTATTAATTGGAACTGTAAAGATGAATAGGGGGCTATTCTTAAAGATATTCTTTGGTTCAATTATTATATATATATTTACTTTAGGTATGCCTATACTTATTCAAAATTTAATTGATACTGTAAGTGAAAATGTTTCTAGTTATTCCTTTAATAAATATTTATTATTTATGTTATTCTTCTGTACATTATATACAGGTATTCAATATATAAAGGATAGAAAAGTTATAGACTTGCAATTAGTATTGGACAAGCATCTTGGAAGTTCTTTGTTTGGGAAGATTTTAAAAGTTCCTTATAAGTTCTTTGATCTTAGAAATACTGCTGATATTATGTATACCTTAAATAGTACTTTAGTTATTAGAGACATTTTAGCTAGTGAACTTATTAATGGAATAATTAATTGTGGAGCAATAATTTTTATTTTGTATTATATGTTTACTAAGTCATTAGCCTTAACAGCTATTACTTTTGTTCTGTTCTTAATAAATGTTGTTATAACTATATTTACAAAACCTAAAATCTTAGAGTTTAATAAATATCTTATTTCAGAAGAGGTTAAGGTTCAAGATATTCAGATGGAAAGCATAAGAGCAATGCTTCAAGTAAAGATGATGGGTATTGAAGATGCTATTTATGAAAAGTGGGAAGAGAAGTTTGGCAGATATCAACATAAGTATAAGTATAAAGAAAAGTTAAGAGTAAATCTTAAAGCTTTAAACTTCTTTATAGAGGAGCTATCACCTTTACTAATTTTAAATCTTGGGATATTTTTAAATGTAAAATCTCAGCTTACTATAGGTGTGGTTATAGCTTTTTATTCATTAACTAAAACCTTTTTCGCATTATCTTCATCAATATTTAATACTTGGTATAACTTAATTAACAGTAATATTTATTTAGAAAGAATTAATGATGTTGTAGTAAATGAAGATGAGGTTACAGGAGATAAAGAAGTAGCCATTGATGGAAGTTTAGAAGTAAAAAATATATGTTTCTCTTATTATAGAGAATCTAAAAATGTAATAAAAAATGTATCATTTAAGGTTAATAAAGGTGAAAGAATAGCTATTGTAGGTAAGTCTGGTTCTGGTAAAAGTACACTAGCTAAAATTCTTATAGGTTTATATGAGCCAACAGATGGTGATGTTTTTTATGATGGAATTAATGTTCGTGAAATTGATAAGAAGTATTTAAGAAAGCAAATTGGTATGGTACCTCAAGATGTATCTCTATTTAATAAATCAATTTATGACAATATTGCTATGGATAGAAAAGATGTAACTTATGAACAGGTAATTAAAGCTTGCAAAATAGCTCAAATCTATGATGAGATTGATTCTATGCCAATGAAGTTTAATACTTATGTAAGTGAAAGTGGAGGTAACCTTTCAGGAGGACAACGCCAAAGAATAGCTCTAGCTAGAGCTGTAGTTAATAATCCTAAAATACTTTTATTAGATGAGGCTACAAGTTCTCTTGATAATATTAATGAAAAAAATGTTTCTGACTATTTTAAAAGTATAGGATGTACTACTTTGGTTATTGCTCATAGATTATCTACTGTTAAGGATGCAGACTGTATTATAGTTATGAATGATGGTGAAATAGTAGAAGCTGGTACTCATAATGAATTGTTAGATAAAAAAGGTCAATATTATAAATTGTATAATACTGATTCAATGTCAAATAATTAAAAGTAAATATAAAAAAGGGAAGCTAATGGGAAATCTTTAATTTTTCATTAGCTTTTTTAATTTATATTAAAAACTAAATGATAACAAACACTTTCGAAATGTACGAAAGTGTTTGCTAAATGGTTAAAAATTAAATAATTTGAAAAAATAATTGGAAATTATCTAACAAAGTGTTATTATGTAGAAAACAAAATAAATTAGGAGGAATAGTATGGGGCATAGAAGTGATTACTGGATAAAGTTATTTCCTAGTATTAAGGATAAAAAAGAATTTGAGGAACTTATAAAAACATGTTCGGATGTTACCTTAAATGATTTAGAAGAACAATTTAATAAAACAATAAGTAATAATAAGGCTTATGATTTTTTAGAAGAGTATATTAATAAGGATTTTGAAGAGATGATTGATAATGCTTTAGAAAAGGTTAAAGAAAAGTATAGATGGGCATTTTATTTTAAACCATTACTATTATTTTACGGGGAATGTTTATATAAAGTAATAAATGGCAATAATCTTATAATAGAAAAAGAAAAGTTCTTTGAAAATACTTTGTTAGAGATATGTGATATTTTACATGAACCTTCTTTTAGAGTAATAATATCAGAAATCAATACTCTTAGAGAAGAAAAAAAGCTAAAGGGAGATTCACCAAAGGAAAGAGGAGCTTATTATAGTAATGTCCTTTTGAAAGATAAAGAATATATAAGTGATGTTTATAAGAGATATCCTGAATTAACTAGGATTTTAGATATATTTGTACAAAATGAAGTTAAGTATATAAGTGATATATTAGAAGAAACTAAGAGCGAATTTTTAAACATATGTAATGAATTTAACCTAGATGTAAATGATAAATTAGTATCTCTAGATTTGTCAGCTGGTGATACTCATAATGGTGGTAAAACAGTAGGAGTTCTAAATCTTGCTTCAGGAGAAAAGGTTATATATAAACCAAGAAATTTGGAAACAGATGAAGGCTATAATAAGTTTTTAGAATATATAAATAATAGAAACATAGAAAATTTCTATAACTTAGAGGGAGTAAAGGTTTATAGTAATAAGAATAAAACAGCAGGATGGGTTAAATTTATTAAATATAAAGAGTGTAAAACTCAAGAGGAAGTAAAGGGATTCTATTATAGAATAGGTGAAATTCTTTGTATACTTCATTTATTTCATTCCACAGATTTTCATTATGAAAATATTATAGCTCAAGGGGATGTGCCTGTTCTTATAGATTTAGAAACTATTTTAAATCCTAAGATTTATGATAGTATATATGATAATTCTGCTAAAACTGAAGCAGATAAGTTTATAACTGATTCTGTAGAAAAATGTGGCCTTATACCTAGAAAAACTATAAATAAAAATAATAAATTAGTGGATATAGGTGGATTATCAGCTGCTGAAAAACAAGAGAGTCGTTTGAAAGCGTTATGTATAGAAGGATATGATACAGATGAGGTTAGACTAGTAAGAAAATATATAGAGATTAAGCCAAAAGATAATAATCCTAAGTTAAAAGGTAAAATAGTAAAATCTGAAGAATATATTGATGAAATTAAGTTTGGTTTTATTAATTTATATAGATGGATAATAAATAATAAAGCTGAAGTTAAGGAAAAAATCATAGAATGTTTTGAAAACAAGTTTTGTAGAATTGTAGCAAGGGGAACTAGTATTTACAGTCAGCTCCTTATGACAAGTTACCATCCACAATTGGTAAGTAATACTATTGATAGAAAGGTTTATTTACATAGAATTGGATTACAGCTAAATGGTATTTTAGAAAAAATGGTTTATGATGAAATTAAGCAAATGGAAAATGGAGATATTCCTTATTTTTCAGTAAATACAAGTAATACAAATATATATTCAGGAACACCTAGTGTTATTAATAATGTGTATGATAAGTCAATATTAGAAATGGTTAATGATAATATTGAAATGTTTAATGAAGTTAATTTAGAGAAGCAAATTGCTATTTTAAATGTTGCTTATTATGGTGGTATTACTGAATCTGTATCTTATGAAACGGGTATTGATTTTAATAAGGACTCTAAAATCCGTGGATTTTCTAATGAAGATGCTCTTAAGGCAGCAAGTAGTATTGGTGAATATATTTTAAGAAAGAGTATAAAAGGTAAGGGGAATAATGGAGAAGAAATGACTTGGCTTGGCGTAACAAATACTAAGTTCTGTGAAGACATTATAGTTTCAGCACCTGTAACCAAGGATTTATATGATGGAAATTCAGGAATTGCATTATTCTTCACATACTTGGCTAAGGTAACTAATAATGAAAAGTATAAAAAAGCAGTTTATGAAATAATTAATCCTGTAATATCTTATTTTGAGTCTGATGAAGAAAAGGGAATGGGATTTTATAATGGTCTTTCAGGAGAATTATTTAGCTTATTTAATGTAGGAATTGCTTTTAAGGATGAAAGACTTATAGATATTGTTTCTAAAAATCTTAATTTATTAGAAGAATTAGTAGTAGAAGGTGAAACTATAGATATAATAGGTGGATATGCTGGGGTAATACTTTCTTTAATATATATTTATAAAAATACAAATAGAGAAGATATTAAAGAGAAAACTAAAGATATAATATCTATTTGTTATAAGAAAATTAAATCAAGGTTTGATGGAGAGAAGATAGTCTTAGAAGATAAAGAATTTTTAGGTTTTGCTCATGGAAGCACAGGAATTACAGCAGCTTTATATAGCTATTACAATTTTGCTAAAGATGAGGAAGCTTTAGAGTTAGTTAAAAAGACTTTAGCTTATGAAAGAAGTTGTTATAATGAGGAAAAAGAATCACTTCCAAGAGCAAAGGGAATAGATATATATCCAAGCAGCTGGTGTCATGGAGTTTCTGGTCATTTATTAAGCAGACTTATTTTAAAAGATCTTGGATTTAATGATGAAGATATTAATAAAGAAATTAAGACTTTTATTAAAGGTGTAATAAATAGAGGGTTAAACCATAATTTCTGTCTTTGTCACGGAGACCTTGGAAATTTATTAGTGTTAGCTAAAGTAGCTAATATTTTAGAAGATAACATTTTGAAGGAAGAGGTAGTTAATGTTCTTCTGAGCTATATTAAAAAGGTAGAGTCAGAAAAAGTTTTGGAAAATGTCTTTAAATATGAAGAAAATAATGGGTTAATGACTGGTGTAGCAGGAATGGGATATGCTATTTTAAAAATTCTTTATTATGAAGATGTAGTAGATATATTTTAATTATAAAATGAGAAAATGATTTTTGTTAAAAAATTTAAAACTTAAATACGAAAGTGTTAATAAAATGAGGAAAAAAGAAAAAATATCAAAAATATATTGAAAAATAATGGATAAGATGTTAATATATAGACAGATAAATTGATGAAATAATAATAAAGATTGGAGAGATTGAAATGAAAAATATGGAATGTTTAAGAGAAGATTTAATGGAAGAAATCAATGATCAAGAATTAGAAGGACAAGTAGTTGGGGGAATACATCAATTAGATAGAATGTACACTGCAGGAGCTACTTGCTAATTAAAAACCAAAATCTAATTTACATTAATAAAGATGAAGCGTTAGTTGATTAACTAATGCTTTATTTTTTAAAAATACATTGAATAAAGTGGTAAATATGTATAAAAATAAAATGATTTTATGCTAAACAATTAAAATTTTAATAGAATTGGGGGAATTATAATGAAGGCAAGTAGGAAGAGGATTAAAAAAATAATAGTACAAGCATTATTAGTTACTATGGCTACAGGATATGTTAATTTTGCTTCTGTAAAGGTAAGTGGTGAGGTAAAAGAAGATTCAAGGTTAGCTGAAGATAGCGATAATGATGGGCTGAATAATGGATTAGAGGAGGTCTTTGGGTCAGACCCTACTAAAGCTGATACAGATGAAGATGGGCTAGATGATTTTATAGAAGTTAAATTAGGTTTAAGTCCATCTAACAGAGATAGTAATGGTAATGGAATCTTAGATATTAATGAAGATTATGATGGTGATGGATTAAGTAACATAGAAGAAATGAATTTAAAAACAGACCCAACCAAGAAAGATACAGATGCTGATGGGTTAGTAGATGGTGAAGAGGTTAATACATATTTTACTTCTCCAGTAGCTATGGATAGTGATGGAGATGGTCTTTTTGATGGAGATGAAATTAAGCTAGGGTTAAATCCTAATAAGGAATCTTCAGATAATGTAACAAAGGATTCAGAAAGAAAATTTTATCAAGTTTTATCTAACGACAGGATATCGTCTGTAGCTTTAGAGGATGAGTGTAAGTTTAAGCCATCTTTAAGTGGAAATGTTAAAGGGGTATTAGATAGAAATGTAGCTATGGATTCTTATGATACAGCTCCACTACAAGATATTAAAGGAGTTATTGGAGAAGCAGTTAGTATAACTTCAGAATATACAGATGAAGAATTGAATTTAAGTTTTGATTATACAAATTATTTAAATAGTAATGAAAAAGTTGATATTAATAAATTAGCAATTTGTAACTTTGATAATAACGATTTTACTATTTTAGATACTATTAATGATGAAGCTAAAAAGTGTTTAACTGCAAAAGTTAACAAAACAGGAGTATATTTTATAATTAATAAGGATGAGGCTTCACATAATAGAAAAGGATCAAATGAACTATCAAATCTAAAGGCTAATAAGTTCTTTAGAGGTGCTGCTGTAGAAGCTAAGGATTCTGATTATGATGGAATTGATGATATGAGTGATTCAAAACCTAATAATAATACATTTTCAGGTGAATTAAAAACAAGCTTTGCTAATAGTAAAGTTTCTTATGTTATGGATTATAGAAATTTCTTTGCAGGAAATAAGAAGTATAATAAAAATATTTCTACTATTTCATCTTTATTTTCTTCAGTTATTTATGGTGGAAGTACATATTCAGGTATGAATATTAATCAATTTATGTCTTACCATGGAATTAAAGATATTAAAGAATATAATTTAGCTAATATGTATAATGATGCAGATCTTACAGATGCATATGTTGGTCATAGAAAAGTTACTTATAATGGAGAAACTAAAGAAATTATAGTAGTTGTTGTTAAAGGAACTGGTGGAGCTAAGGAATGGGAAAGTAATTTTGATATTGGTAGTACAGCTAATAAGAGTAAATATCCTGATTGGAAGATAACTGCTAATCATAAAGGCTTTGATGTTGCTTCTACTAGAATTTTAAGATGTATAGATGAATATGAAAAGAGTTCATTTTTAGACAAATCAGTAAAGAAAACTTATTGGGTAACTGGTCATTCAAGGGGAGCTGGTATTGCTAATATTTTAGGTGCAAGATTGGTTGATAGTTCAAAGGATGTTTATTGTTATACTTTTGCAGCTCCTAATTCTACTACAGCAAGTAATGCAGAAAATACAGATACTTATGCTGGAATATATAATATTATAAATAAAGATGATATGGTACCATGTTTACCTGTTCCTGCTTGGGGATTTAAAAATTATGGAAAGTCATATACTGTAAGTATAGCTAAGAATTATGAAAAGGAATGGGAAGAGTTAACTAGTAAGGTGGATTATGATTCTGATACTGTAGGGTTTGATACTACTATAAATGAGATTGGTAAGATAATGAAAAATAGAAATGATGCTTATATACTTACATGTAAGTGTCATGGAGATAATAGTAATAATAAAATAACTATTACTAATAGAGGAATGTCAAAGGATAGTAGAGAAGGAGCTATTAAAAAGATACCAACTAATGCTTTACCATATTGTAAGATAACTAGATATAATGGTACAGGAATAGTAGGATGGGATTTTAAGGTATGTCAAGAGCCAGAATATTTTATGCAGCTTTTAGCATCATTTTTGGCTGGTCAGATAAATGCATATAGATTTGCTGTAGAGCTTAATATAGCTGGTAGATATGAATCAGCTAAAGCAGCAATTATAAGATCAGGTATAGGCGGCCTTGCACATCCACATTATCCTGAAAGTTATTATTTACTTTCAAAGCATATTTAAATAGTAAAAGGGTGAGAGTTTATGAAGAAAAGAACTGTATTTTATTTGGTGGATTTAATTTGGATAATAGTATTTGGAGTTTTAAGTTTTATTGAAAATAAGTCTACAGATGTTGGACTTGAAGCTCTTGAAGGTCTTGGGAGATTTTATGTGTATTTTGTACTTTGTATTTTGGGAGTTGTAGAGCTAATAGTAATGCTTTTAGTTAATTTTATTAAAAGTAGAAAATAGTTAATTTTAAGTAGGGACAATGCTTTTTTGTTGCTAATGTTAAGTGAACAGTAGTATCAAAAAAGGCATTGTCTTTTTTAGTTTTAGCAGCTTACAAATCTTTCTTAAATAAATGTTGTTATTATATTGTAAGATTATTTCAATAAAATGCATCCTGAAAAATTAACAACATTTATTTAAGAAAGAATGTTAAATAATAAAATCTTGAATTTAGGATAGTCAAAACAAGAAAATGTCGACTAAAAATATACAACGCATGACAAAAGTGCATAAAAATAAAGATGTGTTATAAGAGATGACGAAAAAATGATAAAAATTTTCAAAAATAACAAAAAAAGTATTTGCAAATTAAAATACAATATTTATAATAAAAGTGTAAAAAATAGTACTATTTTACAAAATATAATATGGTAAGGAGAGATTCAGATGTTAAATTTATCAATTAATGAACAAAAACCTAATAGTGTTACTTCATATAGACTTGTATATGTTGAAATAAAATAAAAAATGAAGAGCTAAGCTGATTTCTCATTGAAATCAGCTTTTCTTTAAAATACAATAAAAGAAGAGAGAAATTCTTAAAAAAGGATAAAGGAGGATAAAATGGATATATTAAAAAGATATTATTGTGTAAAACAACAAGATATACAAGATTGTGGACCAGCCTGTATAGCAACCATTGCTAAGCAGTATGGCTTAAAAATGCCAATATCAAAAATAAGGGAAACAGCAGGTACAGACCTTGAAGGAACCTCTGTTTACGGAGTTGTTCAGGCAGCTGAAAAATTAGGCTTTAGCACAAAGGCAGCAAGAGTAGAAAAAAAAGAAGAAATATATGATAATCTTCCAACTCCTTTTATAGCTCATGTTATTATTGATGATATATTACTACACTTTGTGGTAGTACATAAAGTAACAAAGAAATATATATTAGTAGCTGATCCAGGAAGAGGAATTAGAAAATATAAACCAGAGGAATTCTTTAAAATATGGGATGATGTTTTAGTATTCTTAACTCCTACAGCTAAGTTTGAAAAAGGTGATGAGACAAAAGGTCTCTTTAAAAGATTCTGGGGACTTATAAAAGTTCAAAAAGGTCTTTTAGTTAACATATTTATAGCATCAATATTAATAACAGTCCTTGGAATAGGAGGCTCCTTTTATTATAAGTTTTTAATTGATGATATCTTACCTAATAATCTTGCATCTAATTTACATTCCTTATCTATAGCTATGTTAACTCTTTTGATTTTCAAGGTTATTACAGAATTTTTTAGAAAGATATTATTTATATATATGGCTCAAAATATAGATGTTCCCTTACTTCTAGGGTATTATAATCATGTTATAAAATTACCTATGAACTTTTTTGGGACAAGGAAGGTTGGAGAAATAATATCAAGGTTTAATGATGGTGATAAAATAAGAAATGCCATTTCTTCAGTTACTCTTACATTGATGATTGATATATTAATGGCTGTAGTTGGAGGCGTTATATTATATCTTCAAAATGCAAAGCTGTTCTTTACATGTTTTATACCTATAGTTTCATATTTAGCCTTAGTATTTGGATTTAAAAATAAGTTAAAGAAAGTAAATAGAGAAGTAATGGAAGCTAATGCATCACTTTCATCTTATCTTATTGAATCTTTAGAAGGTATAGAAGTTGTAAAAGCTTTTAATGGTGAAGGTTTAGTTAAGATAAAGACAGAAAATAAGTTCTTAAAGTTTATGAAAAGCTGCTTTAAGCACGGTTTAACTTATAATGTTCAAGGAACCTTAATGAGTGTCGTAAGTGGTGGTTTTGGTATATGTTTATTATGGTTTGGTGGAAGCCTTGTTTTAAAAGGTGAGTTGTCCATGGGAGAACTTATGAGTTTTAATGCATTACTTGCATATTTTATTCAGCCTGTAGAAAGACTTATAAATTTACAGCCACAGCTTCAAGAAGCTATAGTAGCTAGTGATAGACTTGGTGAAATATTAGACTTAGAACTAGAAAAGTCTAATGATGATGATTTAAGACCTGATACTTTATTAGGAGACATAAAGTTAGAAAATGTTAATTTTGCATATGGACTTAAGGATAATGTTTTAAATGACATAAACATCAGTATTAAAGCAGGGGAAAAGGTAGCTTTAGTTGGTGAAAGTGGTTCAGGAAAAACTACTATTGCTAAAATATTAATGGGATTTTATGAAGCTAGGGAAGGTAAAATTACTATAAATAATTACAATATTAATAACATAAGCAAAGAAGTTTTAAGAAATAAAGTAAGCTATATATCTCAGGATTCTTTCTTCTTTTCTGGAACTATAAAGGAAAACTTAGAATTTGCTTGTGATGGTGTTACTTTTGAAGAAATGGTTGAAGCTTGTAAAAAGGCACATATTCATGAATATATAGAAAGTCAGCCTTTAGGATATAAGACTCCATTGGAGGAAAAGGGATCAAACCTTTCAGGAGGTCAAAGGCAAAGACTATCTATAGCAAGAGCTTTATTAAGAAAACCAGAAATATTAATAATGGATGAAGCTACTTCAAATCTAGATTCTATTACAGAAAGTGCAATTCAAAATACTTTAGAAGAATGTACAAAGGATGTAACAACCATAATTATTGCTCATAGATTAAGTACAATTAAGAAATGTAGTAAGATTTATGTTATGGACAAGGGTAAGATAATTGAAGAAGGAAGTCATAAAGAGTTACTAAGTAAAAAAGGCTACTATAATAAATTGTGGTCAGAGCAAAGTTTAGGTGAAGATGAAAAAGAGTTAATTTCTATTGAAGCTAAGGGGGGACATACAGATGAGATATAGAATAGAAAATTTTGAAGATATAACAGATGCAAAAAGTTTTATGAATGCCTATAAATCATCATGTTCCTATACATTTCTAAAATATACTATGTATATAATAGTTGTTATTTTATTTGTATTAACAGCTTGGTCTATGTATGCAGAAAAGGATATTGTGGTAAATGCTTTTGGAGAAATAGATATGCAAAATAATAAATGTAATATTTATATTGAAAATACTAGCATTGGTGGGGTAAAGGAAGGAGATACTGTTCAGCTAGAAATTGTATCTTTATCTAAAAGTGATTATGGTGTAATAAAATCTACAATTAATAGCATAAGTGAAGAAGTTTCTATAGATAAAAGTAGTGGTAAAAAATATTATAGTACTTCTTGTAATATAGATAATGATACTTTGGTAAATAAAAATGGTGGCAAGGTAAAGTTGAAAAGTGGAATGGAATCAAAGGTAAGTATAATTACTTATAAAACAACTTACTTCAATTATATATTAAGGCAGATAATATAGTGGAGAGTGTTAAATTATATTTTATTGAAATTCCAAAGCTTTCAGAAGATAGTGATGAAAGAGATATGTTAACAGCTTGGACAGAATTTTTGAAAAATCCTGAAAGCGAGAAAGTAAGAAAGCTAGAAATGAGTATAGAAGAAATAAGAGAAGCTAAGGATGAACTTGTAAGGATAAGTAATAATAAAGAGCAACGTGAAATCTATGAAATGCGATCTAAGATATTAAAGGATAAAGTAAGTGCTTTAAACGAAGCAGAAAGAAAAGGTATTGAAAAAGGAATACAGCAAGGAATACAACAAGGAATATTACAAATAGTAGAAAGTTTGTTAGATGTACTTGATGATGAAACTATTGTATTAAAAACAGGATTGGATATTGAAGTTGTTAAGAAATTAAGAACTGAAAAAAGTAAATAATATATGTGGAATAATAAAAGGTAAGGGGTTATATTGACATCTTACCTTTTTTGAATACGCGAAAAGTAGCAAAGAGTGAAGGAAAGTTTGTCAGTGTTGCTGATCCATCAAAAAGTGTAAAAGATGAAGGAAGTAGAACTCCATTTGTAAAAATAGACAATAGTAATATGAGAGCTTCTATAGTTGGAAAGGATTGTACAGGTCATGAAGAAGGAATGTCTACAGTTCTTATCGAGATAAGTAAAGGTAATTATAAAGAATTTAAATTTCAACCAAATGATCCAGATAGACTAATTACTGCATTAAAAGTACCATCAGGTTTAGGTACTGATGTTTATGTTATAGTAGGTGGTGCTTATGGTACATTAAGTTTTGGGGGATCACTTTATTCATTAAACGTATTTACTGGTGAAACAAAGTTAGTATACAAACCAAATGAATTTGAACAAGTAGTAGATGCTAAGGTAAGAGGAGATAAAATTAAGTTAACTTGTTACAAATTTGATGATAATTTTATGGAATATACTACTGTATATCATACAATAAATGCTTAAAAATATAATATAATTTTATTATGCAAATTTAGTAGTGCAGTACTTGATGAGTTCAAAAAGTAAAGAAGTCATTAAGTATTGTCCTACTATTTTTTTGTATGTAACCATGTAGAAAAGGCATATAATGATAAAATTTTAGCTCAATCTGAGTTTTTGAACATATCAAACTGTAAAATATGATATAATAAGAAAAAAATGTAAAAAGGAGAGCAGATATGTTTGAGAATTTAAAAAAAAGTATGGATGCAAGCAAAGGAAGGCAATGTAAAGAAAACCTTAATAGATCTAAAGATTATACAGGAAATGTAAGAAAGAATATATCTAATGCTCGTTCAAAGATGAGAAGTTCTATAAAAGCAAGAGGAATAGAATCAGCAATAAGTAGCTTAAATAATATTAATAATCAAAGAGATTCAAGGCTACAAGAGATGATTTCAATAGCTAATTCTATTATAGAAGATGTTCAAAAATAGGAGGTGAATGAGATGGAGAGTACTTTTATTAAAGATAAGTTGGAAGTTTTAGATAGTTTGTGTGAAAAAGAAGAATTTGATAAGGCTTTAGAGGAGTGTAATAATATTTTAATAAAAAATAGGAAAGATAAAGATATTACAGGTTTGATTACATTTAAGAAAGCATTAATTTATGAAGCAAAATCAGAGTATAGTAAATCATTACATTATTTAGATAAAGCATTTGATTTAGGGGGGTATGTAGATGCATTAATAAAAAAATATAATATATATTTATATTTAAATGATAATAATGAAGCTTTAAAAGTTATTGATAAAATTATAGAAATAAATGAAAACTTGTATATAGGATATGATCTTAAATTTAATTTATTATTTAATTTAGGATTATATGATGAAGCTTTTAAAGTAATAAAGATTACTGAAGAAAAGTTTGAAGCAAGCAGTATTATTACATTAAATAAAGTAAAGTCTTTAGTTAGATTAAAGAGGTTTAATGAAACAGAAAAAATAATAAAACAGGAGAAAGATAATATTGATATACAATATGACTTAAAGATAGAAGAAGGAATGATTGAAGCATTTAAAGGTAATGTAAGAGAAGCAATAGATTTATTTAAGGAAGTTTATAAGATATTTCCTAATAACATTAAGCTAATTTACTTAATTGGAAGTTTTTCTTTGCTTGGTGGAGAAGTGGATGAATCACACGAGTATTTTAAAAAGTTATTAGATATAGAGTATTCCCAAGAGCAGATTTATTTAATAGGTCTTTATTATTATGGAGTTACTTTAAAATTAAAAAATAGTGATAAGGTTCAAGAATATTTTAATGCACTAATAAGAAAGTATTCAATGTATAGTATGAATTATCCTAATAACCTTACTATTACAATATTAAAAGCTCTTGTAATGTATGAGTTAAATAGATGTGAAGAGGCAAGAAAGATTATAAGAAGAATTGAAGCTATAACTTCTAAAACTGTACAAACTACATTTGTACAAGCTTTATTATATAAAAAGGAAAATAATATTGTCGAATATGAAAAAGCTAAAGATTACATAGCAGAGAAAGATGAAGTTTTAAGTAGTATGTTAAAAGTAATTGAAGGGGGCAATATTTAGGATGTCAAGTGATTCAATAAGAATAGATAGTGATAAATTAGCAACAACTATAGCTTATTATAGTACTGCAATAAGTAAGTTAGAAAAAGCAAAATCAGATATATCAAATGGGATTAATATAGCCAATAGAGGTTGGAAGGGAGAAGCAAAAGATGCTTTTAATAATGTAAAAAATGCTGATTGGAAAAAAGGGTTAAGTGAACAAATTGATAGAATAAAGTTTTTAAGAGATGAATTAAAAGAAGTAAAAAGATGTTATGATGATATTCAATCTAAGTCTACTAGTATATAATAATAGGTGGGTAAATTATGGCGGTATTATATATAAGTTTTACAGATGGAAAGGATATTGTCAGAAGTTTAAATAGTTCAAGAAGAGAACTAAATGACATATTAAGAAAACTAAAGAACGCCGATAGTAACTTAAATGGAATAGGAAAAAAGAGTAGCAACTGGAGGAGCAAATGGATTTTTTGCAGGTGCTTTAGGAGGAGCAGTTGCAGGAGGAATAGGAGTGGGACTTGGAGCTTTTCTAGGAGTAGGGACAGCAGCTGCGGCAGGTTCAACAGGAGCAATGCTAGGAGAAGGATCAGTATTTGCAGGACTTGCAGAAGAAGTATTTATAGGAGCAGCCTCAGGAGCAGG
>SVCL01000004.1 GCA_015058405.1 Clostridium sp. | reverse complement strand
TGGCTGGACCGAAAAGGGTTATTACCTACCGGTTCGGACAATTTATTGTCCAATCTCACAAAAAGTTTTATAGACCTTTTTATATTAAGTAACAAAAGGGCTAAATGCGAATGCATTTAACCCTTTTGTCTACAAGCTGAAATATTTAGTATTATTGTTCAGCACATTTTATAAATTCATGCAAAATTTTTGTATACTCTTCCTGTTGCTCTTTATATGCAGTTAAATGTTCTGCATTGGGAACTATAAGTATTTTATCTTTATCATTCTTTCTTTTTTCATACATCTTAATACACATTTCATAAGGAACTTTAATGTCTTTTGTTCCATGTACAAAGAATATTGGTGTATCGCTTTTTAAAATTTCTTGTAATGGGTTTACCTTACTAAAGTTAAATTTACATCTAATTTTTACCATAAGCCAGAAAAACCAATAAGATAATTTAAAAGATGCTCCTTTTACCTTATTATACTCATATTTTAATTGTTCTTTAGCTGATGAATATCCACAGTCTTCAATTATAAATTTAACCTTTTTATTTCTAGCACCACATAAAAGCACTGTTGCTGCTCCCATAGACTGGCCATGAAGTCCTAAAAATAGTGTTTGCCCTTTTCTATTTTCTAAATAATTTATCCATAAGTCTAAATCTTCACTTTCTTTATATCCATAAGTAGCGAAGTTCCCTTCACTAGCTCCATGTGCTCTTTCTTCGACTAATAATATATTAAATCCCTCATTTATGAATACAGGTACAAATGGAAAATGTAATGAATAATGAGCACTGTACCCATGAACAAGTATAATATATTTATCACTATCCTTATAAGGTTCTATTAAATGGCCTTTTAATTTAAAACCTTCCTTGGATTCTATTTCTAAATCTTCTACTAATATGTTGTCAAAATAATTTTCATCCCAAATTCCCCATTGTTTTATACGATTAACTTCGTACTCCTCTGTCTTTCGTTCTGCTAAGAAAGCTTTTTTAAATGCGTATTTAGATAAAATATAACTATAGATAAGAAATACTATTATTATAGTTATAATAATTATTTTTAAAATCATATTACCTCCACTTTCACTCAATTTTTATAACTTCTTATTATCTATTTATATATATATTATATCATTATTAATTAGTAATTCTATATACAAAAAAAGAGCAGCTCTCCACACCATAAAGCTACTCTTTAATAATTAATAGACGAATCCATCTTTATTCCTTTCTTAACTAACCTTGTAATTTTAATGCAAGTTTTCTTAGTTGTTCAAAAGTTAGTTCTGCTAAATAAGATCTACTTAATTTAGTATCTTCTATTCCTTTATCCTTACCTAATGTAAGAATTGTTGATATATACATCTCTCTATAATCTCTAACTGCCATAATTTCACCTCCCAATTATTTTATGCTGTTACTTTATTATACTCTTTATTTTATGCTTGTCAACAAAAAAGTGTGTAAATTTTAATAAAATTTGCATGACTGTGTTTTTTTTCATACATCTTTATTAATATTCTGAATATTCACTTTTATTCTTAACTGTCTGTTTTCAAAAAATGTTGGTAAACAAATACCAACATTTTTTAAAAACAGATTCCAAGTAAAATGATTTTTTTTATACATTAATCTGTTAATTATCTATTAACTTATAATCTCTCTTAATTATCAGAAAATCTTCTAAGTCATTAAGAAACTGAAACAAAAGAGCCCTATTTTCAAATTCTTCACGAGTTTTTGGAAGTTCCATCTTCTTATATTCCTCTTTAAGATTATATAAATCATTAATTAAATCCACACAATCATTATCAGTAGTTAAATTTTTTGCTACTGCTTGGGTAAATGAAGATAAAATTCTAGTATGCTCATACTGCATATAAGATCTAGAAAAGTGTTTCTTCATTCTTTTTATACATTCAAACTGCATAATTCTCATTTCAATATAATTTGTATAATAATTTTCATCTTTAAACAAAGAATTTTCTCTTATACTATCAGCTAAACTCTTTGTATCTCTTAACAAATCTTCAGTTTTATCAATAAGTATATCCTCATAAGCTGATACTGAATTTGTAAGTAAATTTGTAGACATCTGATATAGGATTGTCCTATACCTTGATTCAATTTCCTCTCTACACTTTTTATACTCATCCTCTAAAGATGGTGAATATAAGTTAAATATCATAGCAACACCTATACCTATTAAAGCTACCGCTATTTCATTTATAATCCAAGTGGCATCAATATTAGTACTAGTTAACAAATGAGTTGATAAAACTGCTCCCATTACCAGACCTTCTTCTATAGCAAATCCTGTTGTAATAGGAATGAATATAATTAGAAATATCCCGAAAACCCAAGGACTATTGCCTAATATCTCATATAATGCAAAGGAAATTATTATAGCTAATAAAGCTGCTAACAACCTTCTGCCACCGACTCTTAAAGCTTCTTTCTTTGTGTTTAATATACTTAAAATAGATATAACTCCTGCTGTAACTCCAAACTTTAATCCTGAATAATTTGCAATAAATACTGATATTGTAGCTGAAGCTGCCATCTTAAAAGTTCTAGAATTAAGTAAGTACATTATATTATTATAACTTTTCTTCATGTAGCTAAACCACCTTTATCTTATGTACTAATTCTAAAATATGGATAGAAAATTTGAATATTAATAAAATCAAATTATTCTATCCATATTATTTATATTAAATATTATTCAAATATTCAACTGCACTTAAAGAAGCAATATTTCCCTCTCCTGCTGCTTTTATATATTGATATGGTTTTCCAACACAATCTCCACATGCAAAAAGACCCTTAAGATTAGTTTTCATTAATCTATCCACCTTAATATGACCATCTGACTCTTCTAAACCTGGTACAAGTTGTGAAGGTAAAATTGCATCTTTTAATAAAAATACACCATCAGTTTCAATTTCTCTATTTTTCAAAATAAGCTTATTAACCTTTTTATCACCTGAAACTTCTAGTGGTCTATCATCTACAAGTTCAATACTATCATTTAATTTATATTGTCCCTTATATAAAGGAATATAGTATACCTTTGAAGCTAATTCACTAACATAATTCGCTTCACTTTCCCCTTCAGAATTTGAAGCTACTATACAAACTGTTTTTCCTTTATAAAGTGGAGCATCACAAGTAGCGCAATAACCTACACCTTTTCCTAAGTACTCCATTTCGCCTATTAAAGGTCTTGAAAATTCTACACCTGTAGCTAATATTACTGTTTTAGCTTCATACATCTTTTCATTAACCATTAATGCGAAATATTCCCCCATAGAATAGATAGTATTTATTCTCTCTTCTGTTATTTCTATATTCATATCTTCAATATGTTTTAGAAATGCTTTTCCAAGTTCATCACCTGAAGATTTAGAAAAACCTAAATAATTATTTATCTTAGGAGCTCTTTGAATTTTTGGACTTAATAATTTGCTACCAAATAAAATAAAGGACTTATTTCTAATTTTAGCATTAAGAGCAGCTGATAATCCTGCAGGTCCAGTACCTACAATAGCTATATCATATCTTTCTGTCATTTATAGTGCCTCTTTAATAACATCAACTAGTATTGGTTTTGGCTTAAATCCTACTTGTGTATCTACCACAGATCCAGCTTTAAATATCTTTAATGCTGGTATATTTGTTATTTGATATTCATTTGATAATTCATTGTTTTCGTCTACATTAACCTTTACAATTTTAACTTTACCATCCATTTCAGCTTCAATTTCTTCTAAAACTGGAGCTAACATTTTGCAAGGTCCACACCAATCTGCATAAAAATCAACAACAACTACTCCTGAATTGTCTAATACCTCTTCTTTAAAACTATCTTGTGCTATATGCTTAACCATGTATTTTCCTCCTTAAACACTATATGTAATAATTTTTTTCATTGTACTTCAATTGAAAAACAATGTCAATAATACTTTATTATACACATCTATTATTTATCTATATATTTTTATCATTTATATTTTATTTATCTTTTCTAGTAAAACTTATAAAGTTATAATTATCACCTGTTAAAAAAGCAATTAAATCTTCTTGTATCCAATCATTATATTTTCCTTCACGCATTTCATCTACTACATTTTGAATATCTTCTATTTTAGTAACTTCTAATTTTTCCTTAAGCTTTCTAGGAAATTCTATGTACTTTCTAACTACTCTCCCCATTTGATCAACTATTATAAAGGTTGGAACCTTTTTTTCTCCAGTTAAATTTTCTAATAATTCCTCATTGCCTTCTCTTCTTAAATATTTTAACTTAATCTTAGAATTTATTTCAGACATCTTTATCAAAAATGGAATTGTAGTAGCAACATCTTTACATCTTGGTTCTGCAAAAATAATAACACTTAATTCTTTATTTATATTTTTTATTTTATCCAATCCATCTTCTTTTAAAACACATTGATCAAAAAGTTTAAAAATAAATTCCTTATGTTCATCTTCTGCCATAGATAAATATTCATCATAATCTAATCCAATATCTAATCTCATCATAAATAAAACCTCTTTTCTTATGCTTACTTAATTAGATTATACACAAATATATTTATTGTATAAAGTTAATATATTATGTAACTTTCTTTTATAATAAGGGATAAATCATTTCTTTATCCCTTACATTCTAAAATTCTATCCAAACAGTTACATCTGACCATGCAACATTAATATATACATCATTACTTCCCCAACCATCAATTATTCCATAATACATTGCCATAAATGAACTTAACTTATATAAATAACTAATTGCCACCACCCAGTGATTACCATAAGGGTTACCTAAGGCTGAGTAAAGCCCCATTATAAATGGAAAACCTTTATTTATTATTCCTCTTCCTTTTAGTACTGTTAAATAACTTTTTTTAAACTTTTCTTCTATATTATTATCATATAAATATTTTTCTAATCCTTCTAATAACCGATTTTCATCGGAACCCTCACTTTCAATTTCTATATTTAGTGATTCTTCTCCTTCAATGTAAGGAATTATTGACTTAACTAATTCTTCTTCTTTTATCTGTCCATTTTCTATATAATTATTAGATATATACTTTTGGTTTATATTTTTATATAAATAACTTAAAAAATTTGAAACTGCACATGAGCCACATACTCCATTAGGATTATAAGATATATTTGGTATTATCCCACCTATCTTTTTTTCTTTATATGGCATACCTTTTTTATTTTTACTTTTTTTATTTCTTAATGTTTTTTTCTTTTTTATATAATTAACCTTGGCAAGCTCTATCTTTTCTTGAACTTGGGTATTTGGTATTACTAAATTTGTAGTTAATTCTGTGCAAATACCTTCTTCTTTTTCTTCATAATAACTTAGTGGACCTGCATATATATAATGATTATTTTTATTTTCAAAATATTTACATCTAGATGTCAAACTAAATTCACATATTTCATTTGTAGATTTATCGACTATTACATAACCTGATTTTAATTCATAAAGTATAGCTATCTCATTACCTATTGCATCATATAAAAGCATTTTGTTTTCAATACATTTATCACAATTCATATAGTTCATTAATTCCAAAACTGTTTTAGTATAATCTTTTCTTTTTAAATTACTTTTTAATTGCTGCATTTTATAATATATCTTGATAAAAATAGTTGATATTTTTTTCATCCTAAGAGTTTCCATAACTTCACCTTACATTTAATAAAATAGAAGTAGAACTATTTTACTCCTACTATTAAAATATGTAATCACAAGCCATAAGGTTACATAAATTAACAGTAGTTCTCTAAATAATATATATTTTCTACCTTACAAATCTGTTTTTAAGAAATGTTGTTCAGTTAGTAATATTTTTCAATACTAAATTTTATTGTTAAAATTAATTATAAAAAAGATGGATAGAGTTTGATTCTATCCATCTTTTTTACGTATATAAATATTTTTAAATAAATTTATAATTTAAAACTAACAACAACATTTTTTAAAAACAGAGCTGCAACAAAATTAATTTTTATTTTACCTAAAAGTCTTTTGTTATTTATTTGTATATTTGTATAATTCTTTGTATTCACCATCTAATTCCATTAATTCTTCATGAGTTCCTCTTTCTTTGATTCCTTCATTAGTAAGTACTATTATTTCATCGGCATTTCTTATTGTAGATAATCTATGAGCAACTACAATAGTAGTTCTTCCCTTACAAAGTTCATCTAAAGATTTTTTAATATAATATTCAGTAGTATTATCAAGAGCTGAAGTTGCTTCATCCAAAATTAAAATAGGTGGATTCTTTAAAAATACTCTGGCTATAGATATTCTTTGTTTTTGACCTCCTGATAACTTAACTCCTCTTTCACCTATATATGTATTATAACCATCTTCTAAAGTTAAAATAAAATCATGTATATTTGCTTTTTTAGCAGATTCATAAATTTCTTCATCAGTAGCATTAAAATTACCATACATTATATTTTCTTTAATAGTACCAGTAAATAAAAATACTTCTTGTTGTACAATTCCTATATTTTCTCTTAAAGAAGATATTGTAACATCATAAATGCTCTTACCATCAATTAAAATATCCCCATCCTCAATATCATAGAATCTAGGAATAAGATTACAAAAAGTAGACTTTCCTCCACCAGAAGGCCCTACTAAAGCTAACATCCTACCTGCTTCAATATTTAAAGATAAATCATTTAAAATCAAATTATCTTCATAGCTAAACTTAGTATTCTTAAAAGTAATTTGACCCTTTACATTTTTTAATACCTTTGCATTAGGTTTTTCCTTTTCCTCTTCAACTTGAACAATTTCCATATATCTCTTAAACCCAGTCATTCCACTTTGGAATTGCTCCATAAAATTAACTAATTTCTTAATAGGATCTATGAATATTTTTATGTATAATAAATATGCAAAAAAATCACCAATAGTAATTAAGCCTTTGAAAGTAAATATTCCACCAAAAATAAGAGAAACATAATTTAAAATATCAATAGAAAAGTTAACGCCAGAAAAATATTGTGCCATAACCTTATAAGCAGCTTCTCTAGCTTTTATAAAATCTTTATTACCTTTTTCAAACTTTTCTTCTTCATACTCATGTGAACTAAAAGCTTTAGCCACTCTAATACCAGCTATACTATTTTCTAAAGCCGCATTGACAGCTCCTGTTTTTATTCTAGTTTTAAAAAATGCATCTCCCATTCTCTTTTTTTGCTTCATTGTAAATAAAACTACTATAGGTACAAAAGCAAATATTATAACTGTTAAGGGAATATTTATTGTGCAAAGGACAATAAATGATCCTAAAAGCATTACTGATGAAATAAATATATCTTCTGGCCCATGATGAGCTAATTCTGATATTTCCATTAGGTCATTAATTATTCTGGACATTATATCACCAGTTTTATTATTATCAAAATATGTATTAGGTAACTTTTGAAGATGACTAAATATAGTCTTTCTCATATCACCTTGCATTCTAACCCCAACTACATGTCCCCAATATTGCATAAAGTACCCACAAAGTGCCTTTACTGTAAATAACAAAATCAATGTTATAGCAAAAACTTTAATCATTTGTATATCTTGATTAGGTATTGAATTATTAACAAGCTCTCTTGTCATCATTGGATAAAATAAATCACATATTCCTGCAATAAAAGCAACTATTAAATCCATAAAAAATAATCTTTTATATGGCTTGTAAAACTGTATAAATTTCTTAAACATCTCTTCCTCCCCATTATATTAAACTTAAAATCTTTTCCTTTTCTTCAATTAAATTTTTAACAAACACTCCCCTTACCTTAAATGGCCTTCCACCCAAAACATAGATTTTCCCTTTCATAAATATCGCTTCATCTATATCATGAGTAACAAATAGAACCAGCCTTTTCTCTTTCTCTAATACTTTCAATAAATTCTCCATTATTAAATATTTAGTTTTGTAGTCTAAAGATTTGAACGGCTCGTCCATCAATATTAATTTAGATGGTTTCAGAAAAGCTCTTGCAATGTTAACTCTTTGACGCATTCCCCCACTTAAATTTTTAGGATACTCCTTAAGCACATCTTCTATATTTAATAATCTGAAGATATTATTTATATTACCATAAGCTATATCTTTTGAGAAATACTCAAAAATAAATAACTCCATATTTTCCTTTATTGTAAGCCATGGTACCAGTCTATCTTCTTGAAAAATATAACTTATTTCATCTTTGTGTATACCAAATATTTCACCAGAGTCTTTTGAAGTTATTCCAGCTAAAATATTAAGTAAAGTACTTTTTCCTCCTCCTGAATTTCCAAGTATACAATTAATTTTTTCGGAAGTTAACTGCAAATTAAAATCATTAAATATTTCTTTATCACCAAAACTTTTATATAAACTTTTAATTTCTATTTTCATTTTTCCACCTATATAACCTTTTTGAAATTAATTGATTAACTTTTTCAAATATAATTGATACTATACCTATAATTATTATCCATGCAAAAATTGCAGTAGTATTAAAATTCATTTTTTCTAATTGAATAGCTGAGCCAATTCCGTACCTTGGTTGCCCATGCACCTCTCCTGCTATTACAACTTTAAATGCTAAAGAAAATGTAGATACTAATATTCCTAGTGTATAAAACATAATACTTGGTATATATAGCTTTCTTACTTTTTGTTTTAAAGTAACATTATATATATTACACATCTCTATTATCTTGCTATCTATGTCCAAAATAGAGTTTACTACTCCTTCATATAAAATTGGGAATACTATTGAAAAGCCAACTACATAAGGTGTTTTATCTTTATCAAACCAAATAAGTGATAATACTACCAAAACCATAGTAGGAATTGTTTTTCCAATAGAATTTATTGGTTTTATAAAGCTTTTAAAAATGGGGCATATCAAAGATATTACCCCAAATAGCACTGCTAATATATAAGCTAATATAAAACTTAAAATACTTCTATAAAGGCTGCTAAAAATATTCATCCAAAAATCTTTATCTTTTAAAATTTTTAACAAAGCCAATAATACATCTTCAATTCTTGGAATATATACTTCGTTATTAATTTTAACTGCTACTAGCTGCCAAATTAGTATTAATATTATACATGAAATAAATTCCAGTCTTTTATTTTTCCATGTATACATCTTCATTCGGAACTTTTCCTCCTATTGAACTTGAATTTAATTCGTTTAATTTATTAAAATATGTTTCATATTCCTTATAACATTTTTCTATTTCAATATAATTAATATTTGCATTATCCATTGCTTTTTTTACTATATCCTTATTAGCTGATACACCTACTTCTTCACAATAATCTGGAAGGTTATTATCTTTATCTTTTGCAAAAGTTGTGCTTTCTTTTAATTCTTCAAGAAACTTTTGTAGAAATTCTTTATCTTCCTTAATTAAGTCTGACTTAACTATAACTGTAGATTGAGGATAACCATATTCTGAGCTATTAACTTTCTTCCACTCATCATTTAAATTTGCTAATATAGTTACATTTTTATTTTTAGCTTGTACTTGTGCTAATACTGGCTCTGGCACAATAGCATAATTTGTTTTGCCTGCAATTATTATTGGTGCTAATTCTGTTACTCCATTTACATATGAAAAGTTAACATCTTTGTCTGCATCAACACCATTGTCTTTAAGTAATGATCTTGCAATTAAATCTGGTGTTAGTCCTTTGCCTATATTATAAATTTCTTGATTTTTAAGTTCTTCTATTTTTTTATTTCCTTGAGTAGATATCAAATACATTGATCCCCATCCTACTGTAGCTGCTATCTTATAATTAGCTCCTTTGTTGTATTGTGTAGCAGCTATGTTAGAAGGTACTATGGCTATATCTACGTCTCCTTTTAATACTTGTGATACAATGTTTTCTGGTGTTTTTTCTATTGAATAATTAACATTATATCCTTTACTTATTTCTTTATTTTCTTTTATTAATTTTGCTGATGCTATTGCTGTCAATCCATCAGGAATTATTACTTTTATTTCTTTACTATTTTCATTAACTTGTATATCTTTCTTAGTTTCACAGCCTATTATTATGGTTATTGCAAATAATAATGTAATTAATATTGAAAATACTTTTTTCATTACCTCACCTCTAATTATTTTGTATATTTTTAATATTACTACATTTTTTTCCATATGTCATCACTTTGATAACTTAGCGTAAAACAATGCATTTGTGTTTTCAAAAAATGTTGCTAAAAGTCCTTATATATTATAAATAATTATTTATAGAGGACTGTTTTTAAAAAATGTTGGTGATTTAATAGATAAAGCTACTTACTTTAAAATTATTGTTTTAATCTTTCAATAAATTAACTTTATATTTCTTCGCAAAAATCTTTTTTTCCAATATCATTGGTCTTAATATAAGAAATTTTCTTTATAACCACTTTAACTATAGTAGAAAGATTATAGACTTTCCTTTTATAAAATAATTTAAACCATGTAAGATAGTCTTTTAAATACTTTGTAGCAATCCCCCTAAAATCAGAAAACCAATTTGCAAATCTAGCTCTAAAAGTTAAAATTACATTATCTATAATGTCTTTTTTATTTCCAACACTTCTGTTATGCTTCTTTGCAATAGCATAAATAAATCTATTAGGATATGCTCTTAAATATGCTTTTTTATCAATTTTACTATATATCTTTTTTCTAAAAGCTCTATCATCCCATCTGCTTTTACAAATAGGTGAAGATATAATTTTATCATTAATATCCTTTGCTGTTACTATCCATATAAGTTTTCTTCTTCTTGTAGCTATTTTTCTACATCCTTTGAAATTCTCACGCATTCTTGTTGTTATTATATGTACATATTTTTTAACCAATTCCTTTTCGTCATCCTTCATTAACGCCTTCATAACCTTATGTCTCCAATAGAAAGCAGTACTTAAACTTATCTCTAATTTTTGGGAAATATATCTTAAACTTCGCTTTTCAAACATTAATCTTACAAAGCTCATCCAAGTATTTAAATCTTTTTTAGAATATTCCCATAAAGAATTTGTGGCAAGTGAAAAAGTTTTTTTACATTCTTCATTTTTACATTTATATCTTTGTACATTTTTATAATTTCCATACTTTATATAAGTCTTAGAACCACAATGTGGACAACAATGTAATTCTTCTTTTCTTATTTTAGTAAGCTCACCTTTAAATAATCCTGTTATCTGATTGTTTATATCTTGTAAATTAATGTCCAAGCATATCAAATGTATCACCTCATTTGAATCTTTGACACATTTTAAATTTTTAATCATATCTTATTTGTTTTATATATTTACCAACATTTTTTCAAAACACTGTAACACAAAAAAAGCGTTTAAAAATTATTGTAATTCTTAAACGCCTAAAATTATCTATAAATGTCAACTATTAACCCTTGAATTTCATCAATAGTTGCTGCAATATCAAGATTTTCTTTTTCTTCATTCATAAGAGAATTTGTTATCTCTTCAAGTTTTGCATCTATAGTATCTACTGTTATAAAGTATTGAGTTTGCCAAAAACTTATATCCTTTTTAGTATCATACATAAACTGAAGAACTGATTCTAAATATTCTTTGATCATTTTTTTATACATCCTAACATCAGCATAAGTTTTAGTTAATACAAGCCTATTTCCTCTTTTCTTTATATCATCACACATCTTTTTTAATTGTTCTTGTGACTTTTGCTCTCTTGCTTGATTAAAACTTTGAGAAAAATCCTTTTTACTTGAAGTAATTCTTCTTTCCTCATCACGAGGTATTGATGTTCTTGAAACTCTCCCTATTTCCATAGTGATCCACCCTCTCTTTCAACAACATTATATCAAAAAAGCAGAAACTTCACTACAATTTATTATAAAACAAATTTTTTCTCCTTAATCTTTATTTTAAATGCTATAATATAAATAAAAACCAAAGGAGAAATATATGAAGTCATTTAAAGAACTAGGTTTAGATGAAAAAATAATAGAAGGATTAAAGAAGCAAGGAATTACATCACCTACTGAAATTCAATCTTTAGTAATTCCTGAAGCTTTAGAAAATAAAGATATAATAGGTGAATCATTTACTGGTAGTGGTAAAACTTTAGCTTTTGTAACTCCACTATTTTCAAAAATTGATACTACTAAAAGAGAGATGCAGGCTTTAATACTAGCCCCTACTCATGAACTTGTAATGCAGATAGATGCACAAATTAAACTTCTTGCACAAAATTCTGAGATTCCTGTTACATCTCTTTCAATAATAGGTGATGTTAATATTGATAAACAAATAAAAAAGCTTAAAGATGTTAAACCACATATAATTGTTGGATCAACAGGTAGAGTATTAGATCTAATTAAGAAGAAAAAGAAAATAACTGCTCATACTATAAAAACTATAGTTATTGATGAAGCAGATAACTTACTTGATAATACAAGCTCTGCTATGGTTAAAGATGTAATAAAAACTACTATGAGAGACAGACAACTTATGGTATTTTCTGCAACAATTAATGGAAACACATTAAAAACAGCTAAAGAGCTTATGAAAGATCCTGTTGTATTTAAAAGCACAAAAAAAGCTTCTCTAAATCCAAACATTGAACATATGTATATAGAAGTAGATCCTAGAGATAAATTCGAAACATTAAGAAAGCTTATTGCTGCTACTAATCCTGAAAAAGCTCTTGTTTTTGTAAATAAGGGGTATGAAGTTAATATGATTGCAGATAAGCTTAATTTTCATAATAAAGCTACATTTGCTATGCATAAAGGTGTTTCTAAAGAGCAAAGACAAAATGCTCTAGAAAGCTTTAGACGTGGAAAAATAAACATACTAATATCTTCAGACGTTTCTGCAAGAGGATTAGACATTCAAGGTATAACTCATGTTATAAATTTAGACTTCCCAACTAACGCTAACGAATATCTACATAGAGCTGGTAGAACTGCTAGAGGTACTAATAGTGGTGCTACAATTTCTCTTGTTACAGCAAAAGAAAAAGCTGGTATTAGAGTTTATGAAAGAGAATTTAATATTAAAATAGAAAAGAAAAAGTTATCTTATGGAGAACTTGTTTAATTATGTATATGGCAAAAGTGTAAAATACTTTTGCCTTTTTACTAATACTTAATTAACTTTTTTAAGCTTAGTGGTCTGTTTTCAAAAAATGTTGTTATTCTTAACAACATTTTTTGAAAACAGACCATTAAAGCCATAAAACTAAGAGACCACAGAAATATATCTGCAGTCTCTACTTAGCCTAAAGTAATTCTAGCATTAATTCATTACTTCTCTTAATAAACTTATCTATCTCATCAGCATTTAAAGCTTTATTTCCTATTAAAGCAAGATCAACAACTTGACTTACAATAATATCAACTTTCTTCTTATTACTTTCATCAGCACTTAAATCTATTATCTTCTTAACAATAGGATTCTTCTCATTAATTACAAGAGTTCTTTCTTCTGGGAAGCTCATACCTAAGTTTCCACCAAATTGTGCTTGCATTTCTGCCATTCTTCTAGAGTACTCAGAAACTAAAACCATAACAGGTGTATCCTCATTTTTAAGGCTTTCAACTGAATATTCCTTCATTGAATCTCCAATTACACCTTTAAATACATCTATTATTTTCTTCTTTTCATCTTCAGTAATTATAACATCTTCATCAGCCTTTAAAACATCTGATAAATCTGAATCAATTCTATTAAACTTAACCTTAGTATCTTTATACTCTAAGAACGAAATAAAGTTATTATCAATTGGTGTAGTTAAAATAACTGCATCTAGTCCATATTCTTTAAATAACTTAATATATTGAGCTTGTTTTTCTAAGTCGCTTACATAGAATACCTTATTTTCATGTTTTTCTTTAGCAGCTTCTAAATAATCAGCTAATGTCACATATTTATCATTTATTGTTTTAAATACAATAGA
Organism: Clostridium sp.; assembly: GCA_015058405.1. GTDB lineage: Bacteria > Bacillota > Clostridia > Clostridiales > Clostridiaceae > Clostridium. Next base: position 26,228 of record SVCL01000004.1, on the reverse strand, counting down.
ATCTTTTATCTTTTCATAGAAACTTTCATCTCTTATGCAACCATACTTAATAAATATTTGAATGTCATTCCAAAATTCATTATATTTTTCTCTATCATTAGCAAATATAGAATTTAGCTTATCTGAAACCTTCTTAACAATATGTTTTGAAATTTTCGCTACTTCTCTATCATTTTGAAGGAAGCTTCTTGAAACATTTAAAGGAAGATCTGGACAATCTATTGCTCCCTTTAATAATAATAAGAATTCAGGGATAACTTCCTTTATATTATCAGCTACAAAAACTTGATTATTAAATAACTTAACTTCTCCTTGTACTAATTCAAACTCATTTTTTAATTTAGGGAAATATAATATTCCTTTTAAATTAAATGGATAATCTACATTTAAATGAATCCAGAATAACGGATCTTCAAAGTCATGAAATACTTTTTTATAAAATGCTTTATATTCCTCTTCTGTACATTCACTAGGTTTCTTTAACCATAAAGGAGATACATCATTTAATGCTTCTGGCTTCTTTGCTTCTTCTCCTTCCTTTGGCTCTACCTTTTCTGCACATTCATTTTCCATGAATATTTCAACTGGCATAAATGCACAATACTTAGAGATTATCTCTCTTACTTTATATTCTTCTAAAAATTCTTTACTATCTTCATTTATATATAATGTAATGATAGTTCCTCTTGAATCCTTATCTGAATTATCTAATTCATAATCAGTTCCACCATCACATGTCCACTTAACTGCTTTTGATCCTTCTTTATATGAAAGGGTATCTATTTGAACTTTATCTGCCGCCATAAATGCAGAATAAAATCCTAGTCCAAAATGACCTATAATGTCATTTCCTTCACCCATTTTATCTTTGTATTTTTCTACAAAATCTTCTGCCCCTGAGAAAGCAATTTGAGTTATGTATTTTTCAACTTCTTCCTCAGTCATACCAATACCATTATCAATGAACTTAAGAGTTCCTTTTTCTTTGTTTACAGAAACTACCACCTTGAATTCTTCTCCTTCTACTTCAGCAGCTTCTCCCATAGATTCAAGTCTCTTATATTTACTAACAGCATCACAACCATTACTAATAAGTTCTCTTATAAATATATCTTTATCAGAATATAACCATTTTTTGATTATTGGAAAAATATTTTCAGTATGAATTGAAATATTACCTTTTTTATTACTCATATTTATCACTCCCTTAAAAGTAATTTTACCTTCTTTGACCTTCAATGTCAACATGTTGACCTATAGTCATATTCAATTTATATACTATTTTTAAAATTCTCTACGCCAACTAACTTTCACCAAACAACTAAATATTATATATTCCAATTATGTATATATCTTACATAGCGTTGTAAATAAATATAATTTGTTTTATATAAAAAACTGTTTTTAAAAAATGTTGTTATAATTTATTTTCATAATTTAATAATAGTTATGTTATTAATTCTTTTTTATAGAAAATTAATAAAAACTTAGCAACATTTTTTTAGAACAGACTAATAAAAAAAACATACTCTAAACTTCCAAAGCTTAAAGTATGTTTTTTACATATATACACTATTTTGCTGTTAAATATCCTGTAGCCTTTAAATATTCAGCTGAAAGAACTCCTCCACCTGCTGCTCCTCTTAAAGTATTGTGTGATAAACCTACAAATTTAAAATCATAAACCTTATCTTCTCTTAATCTACCCATAGTTATTCCCATACCATTTTCATAGTTACGGTCTAACTTTGGTTGTGGTCTATCTGGTTCTTCAAAATACTTTAATAATTGCTTTGGTGAACTTGGAAGATTTCTTGCAGCTTCTGGAGCTTTAAAATTATTCCAAGCTTCTATTATTTGTTCTTTAGTTGGTTTCTTCTTAAACTTAATAAATACAGCTGCTAAATGTCCATCTAATACTGGAACTCTTAAACATTGAGTTGTTATTATTGGATCTTTTGCAGAAACTATTTTACCATCTTCTACATTTCCCCAAACTTTTAATGGTTCATTTTCACTCTTTTCTTCTTCTCCACCTATATAAGGTATTACATTATCTAATATTTCCGGGAATTCCTTAAATGTCTTACCTGAACCTGAAATTGCTTGGTAAGTACAAGCTAATATTTCTGTTGGTTCAAATTGTCTTAATGCACTTATTGGTGGAACATAACTTTGAATTGAACAGTTTGGCTTAACTGCTATAAATCCTCTCTTTGTTCCAAGACGTTTCTTTTGAGCTTCTATTACCTTTGCATGATCTCCATTAATTTCTGGTATTAAAACTGGAACATCAGCTACACCTCTATTAGCAGAGTTATTTGATATTACTGGTGTTTCATGTTTTGCGTAATCTTCTTCTAATAATCTTGTTTTTTCCTTATCTAAAGAGATAGCACAGAATACAAAATCAACCATGTTTGATATTTCTTCAACTTCATATGCATCTTTTACTATTAATTTTTTAACATTTTCAGGAATTGGACTTTCCATCTTCCATCTATCTTTTACTGCTTCCTCATAAGTTTGACCTGCTGATCTTTTACTTGCAGCAACAACAACAACTTCAAACCAAGGATGATTTTCAAGTAGGCAAGCAAATCTTTGTCCTACCATTCCTGTAGCCCCTATAATCCCAACTTTTAATTTATTACTCATTACATCACCTCAAATAAATTTGTATTTCTTTATATTAATATGATATCATTATTTTATTCATTAGTAAAATTGATAATTTAAATTATTATGTTCAAAAAAATTGATAAGGAGATTATATCATGGATTTTCGTCAACTTAATACCTTTTTAACAATAGGCAAACTTCAAAGTTTTACTGCTGCTGCTAATGAACTGGGGTATGCCCAGTCTACAATTACAACACAAATAAAAGCCTTAGAAGATGAACTTGGAGTAAAGCTTTTTGATAGAATTGGTAAAAACATAACCTTAACACACGAAGGAAGGAAACTCTTACCTTATGCAAAACAAATGATTAAATTATCTGATGATATAAAAAATGTAGTTTTTAAAGATGAAGAACCTTCTGGCACATTAACTATTGGTGCCGCTGAATCTTTATGTGTTATAAGATTACCTGAGATCTTAAAAGAGTACAGAAAATTATACCCTGATGTAGAAGTATCATTAAAATTTGGTAGTTGTGCAGATTTTAAACACTTTTTAAAAGATAACATTATAGATGTAGCCTTTTCCCTTGGTCGAAAAATTGAATCAAATGATTTTATTACTGAAGTTGAATTTGATGAACCAATGCTTCTTTTAGCATATCCAGGACACCATTTAATAGGTAAAGAAAAAATCCTTCCTGAAGATATTGAAGACGAAGCTTTGATTCTTACTGAAACAGGCTGTAGTTATAGAGCTGCCTTTGAAAACATACTAAGTGAATATAACGTTAAATTAAATCTTGTTTTAGAAACCGGCAGCGTTCAAGCTATTAAACAATTTACTATGAGTGGTCTTGGAATAACTCTTTTACCTGCTGTTGCTGTTTCAGATGAAATAAAGGCTGGTAAATTAATTCCTTTAAATTGGGCTGGACCTGACTTTGGAGTAATTTCTCAAGTTATCTATCATAAAGATAAATATATTTCTCCAGCTTTAAAAGAATTTTTAAAATTGTCTCAAAAGTTAATGACCCAAAAAAATATTTGAATATAAAATAATATGAGGACATAGTATAAATGTTAATTTTATATTATGTCCTCATATTATTTTATACAATTTTTAATTAAAATCAAAATAAATAAGAGTTCCATAATAACTATAAATATAAAAATCTTCTAAAGAAATTATCCTTCTTTCCCCCCAACTAGATACACACATATACTCTTTGTTTCCAAACTCACTAAGCTTAGTTATAGTCATCCAATGCCAATCAAATTCTTTTAATTTTTTATTTCTAAGCATTAGCATAACTACAGGTATGTCATTATTTAATGCTTTCTCTACAAAATCAACTATTTTATCATAATCATACTCAGATGTTATCCAATTTGATGTTAAGTTTACCCCTCTACTTTTTGCGAATTTTTTTACACCTTCAATAAAATATAAAGATGATATAATCCCTAGCTCTTCATTAGGATTTAGATACTCCACCAATTCATTCATTAAATTAATAAAACCTTCTTTATTAGCATTTTTATAATCATATAAATTTATATTTTTATTTTTGAAAGCTAGATACGCTATTATATTAGCTGCTGCAACTACACTACACCCTACCTTTTTTAGTGTATTATTTATAAACCATTCTTGTGTACCACCATAAAATACTTTACATTCATCCTTAATGCTTATAAAATTAGTGGAATTTTTAATTTCAATAACATCCTCACAAAATAGCACCTTTTCATCTCCTCTCTATAAATCACTACTTACCATATTTATATTTTTAATTAGTTTACTTAATGACTAAACGGTCGTATATTTTTTTATACTTTTAAGAATAAAATTTAAAATTGTGTCTATATTAAAATATGAGGTGATTTTTTGAGTAAGATAATATTTTTGGATTCTGTTGTAGCAAAAGAGCAAAGCCGTATAAACTATACAGAAGAATTTACTAAACTTATTACAAACTTTTTAAATTCTATAAATAAAAAATTTATTATCTATCTTATTAATTATTTATTTAATAACAAATTAAGCATCACTAATGAATTAAACTTTGAATTAAATAACAACTTAACAAATTCAACTGATATAGATTTACATCAAAATAACTTATCTATAACTTTTTCAGTAAAAAATGAACCTAATATCAAATATAGTTTGCAGATACAAAAGGATTTATTAGAACCTTTTACAATTACATTATTAAGATATTTGAATATAGAACCTAAAAATTTAACTAAAGATATTGTTGTAAATATTCCAGATGCTAGAATTGTTAAATTTAACACTATAAAACTAACGACTGATTCTTATAATTATGTTATACAAATGTTTAATCATACATTTACTTATAAACTCCCAATTTTTAAATTTTATAAAAAAGATTATGAATACATTGAAGAAAATAATTTATTTATTTTAATTCCATTTATCGTATTTTCTCTTCAAGAAGATATGTTAAAACTAAGGAAAACTAATATTGAAAAATCTAATGTCAAAGAAAAAATGCTAAAGTTAACTCTAGATAACACTAAATATATTAGTGAATTATATTCAAGGAAAGTTATTAGCTTTAAAGATTATAGTATTTTTAGCAACTTTATAAACAAACTTTCAACTTATTTACAAAATAGATTTATATAAAAAAGAAGTGTCCTTTACAAACAAGTATTATAAACATTTTGTAAAGTGACACTTCTTTATCTATATTGCTTATTTTATTGTATTGTATGTCCTGTACTTTCTATACAATCCATAATTTCTTCTGAAGTAGCTGGCTTATTGTACATAACTTCTACGGAACTACGTCCAAGATCTATACATACTCCATTTACACCATCAATTTTTTCTAATGCATTTTTCATTTGTGTTTTAATATGTTCGCTTGATAATCCTTCTACTATGTAATGATCTCTATTCATTTAATATTCCTCCCTTATTGTTCTACTCTTAATAAGTATCTCCAATAAGGAATGTTTTATTCTTCACTCTTACTTCATAGTCTGTTTTTAATAAATGTTGTTATCAATATATTAATTTTTCTTTTTACTACACCAACATTTATTGAAAACAGTTCTTAAGTTTAATTTGCGTAATAATAGAAGTTACCCCTAAAATGACAGCACATATTATTATAGACTTCTTATCAAAAACATTAGTAAATACAGCTCCCATTCCAGCTCCAAGTACAAATATCAAGTTTATCCTATAATAAGATATTCCCTTTTTCTTAGCAGCAACATCCTTTGTATCAAAATACTTAAATAAAAACTCAGTCCCACTACGTAAATTTCCTGTACACATAGTTGTAGCACAAGTTATTCCATCAATAGTTTTAAAGGTAGCTACTTGCATAGCACATATAAAAGAAACTACAATATTAGCGAAATTATTTAATTCACTAGGAATAACAGATACTAAAGCTAACATTACAACTTCAACTAAGAGAACTATTTGTCTCCAATGAAATCTATTTTTATCCTTAAACTTTTTATTAATAAGCTGTACAACTAATACTCCTAATGCAAATGCTACTATGGGTATTAAGTACCTCAAAGCATCATTAAACTTCCCATGAAATAAACCTATTGCAAACATTACTATATTTCCAGTTTGAGCGTTGGCAAATACACCATCTCTACAAATGTATGTATATGCATCTAAAAATCCACCAACTAAAGCTAATGCAGTCCCAAACCTTAAGGATTCCGTTACTTCTCCCAATTCTTTACATGCCATATTTTCACCCCGAATTTTATTATATTGTTTACTATAATTTAATACTAATTATTAATAACCTTTATCTTATTGCCATTTACTCCTATAACTGAAACTCCTAATTTTAAATACTCATCAAGAACTTCTATAAATCTCTTGTTTATAATTTCCCCTGGTGAAGCTATAGGAATTCCTGGCGGATATGGTACTATTGGTTCCTTTAAAACCTTCCCAACAGCTTCTTCACCTATTTCAACTTCTTTAAATTTATATCTAAATACATCAAAAGGCTCAAATGCTTTTTCCAAAGTAACTTCATTAAATGCACCTGAGTTAAAATCATCTTCTAGTAACTTCATATCAAGATTATTTAATACATCATAAAGCCTGTCTAAATTCTTCTTTGCTTCACAAGGAGAAAGAATAAGAACCACACCTGATAAAAAACTCATTTCACATTGAATCTTATTTTCTCTTAAATAATCAAGAAGCTTACCCCCACTATATCCTTTAGGTAAAACTAATACATATCTGCTTAAATCAATAGTATATCCTTCCTTCAGATCTTCTTTAGCTAAAACCTTAACCTTATTTAAAGAATTAATTTCATGCTTCATATTCTCAGCTAACTCTATAAGATTATTATAATCCTCTTCTCCATACTTCTCCAAATAATATCTAGCATAATCTAAAGAAGCCATTATTAAATAAGATGGAGAAGTGGTCATAAAAGCACTCACATAAAAATCTATATCACTCTCTATGTCATTGCAAAGCAAATATGAACCTCCTGTTAATGCAGGTAAAGTTTTATGAGCACTTACAACTGTATAATCTGCAATCCTTGCGATATTCTTAGGTAACTTATCAGATATTCCAAAATGTGCTCCATGAGCCTCATCTACTATTACCTTAAGACCTCTTTGCTTCAATTCAATTATAATCTCTTCTAAATCATATGTTATTCCAAAATAATTAGGATATGTTAAAACTACTCCCTTAGCCTTAGGAGACCTTTTTAAAGCATTATATATCCTATTAGAGTCTGGCGGAACAAATAGTCCTGGTGTTGTTTCTACATTTGCTTCAATATAAGTAACCTTAAGCTTTCTAAGAATAAGGGCATTATATATAGACTTGTGACAATTCCTTTCAACTAACACTTCATCCCCTTCATTAAAGGCAGCAAAAATAGAAGCTAAATTTCCGCCAGTAGTTCCATTTACCAAAAAATATGCTTTCTTAACTCCATAAACTTTTGCTAGTAATTCTTGAGATTCTTTAATTACCCCTTCTGGATGATGAAGATTGTCTAAAGGATCTACTTCTGTTATATCCATATACCCTAGATTATCTGCTAAAAACTTTCCTATCTTATCTCTATTAAAAGCTCTTCCTGCCTTATTTCCTGGCATGGAATATAGTATGTTATTTTCAGCATGATAATCTATTAAAGATTGTAATAAAGGTAGTTTTTCTTTCATGTATTTTTACCTCATCTATTTTATTATTTCTATTGAAGGGCCTGATAAGACTTTCTTTGCCACATTAAATATAAATTCTCCATCTAAGGCTTCCATATTTTCGTAACTATTTTTATATTCTTTATAATCTTTAAACATAGCACTATAAGTAGCAACTGCATTTGTTAATCTTATACTTTGCTCTTCTTTAAATAATCTTTTAATTCTTATACTTTTAGATAACTTCTCTATCTTAGACTTTTCTAAAACTTCTATTTCTGATATTGCTTGTTTTATTCCTTCTAAAGCCTTATCAACCTTTTCTCGTGATGTGCTAAAGGTAATTCTATAATTTTTAATATACTTTTCATATCCAATAAAAGTAAGTACATCATATACTAAACCACCTTTAGTTCTTAATTTATCAAATAGTACAGAATTTATTCCTTCTCCAAAATATTCATTAAATACTCTCAAAGCTTTAACTTCCTTAGATGTTAAATTATTTATTGGAAAATTAATTTGCACTCTAGCACTATTACTTCCTTCTTTTGTATCTGTAAATATGCCTGTCTTTGGTACTTCTAAGCACTCTTCAGCTGCTGTAGGCACATCTCCCTGCCATGCTCCAAAGTACTCTTCAACTGCCTTAATTATATATTCAAAATCTAAAGCTGAAGATATAGCTATAGATGTGTTTTTAGGTGAATAGTATGTGTTATAAAAGTTTTGTATATCTTTAAGTGTAATCTTTTTTAAGCTTTCAAATGTTCCTATTATAGGAAACTTCAATCTATTATAATTAAAGATATTATAAAGGAGCTTGTCCTCACAATACTGATCAAGCTCCTCATCCCATTCCTTTAACTCTTCAATTATTACATCCATTTCTTCTTTAAACCCTTCTGTAGGGAAAGTTGGATTAATAAGGACATCTGAAAATAATTCAATTCCTTTATTAAAATCTTCCCCTAAAAGAGTTCCATAATATACTACATAAGGATAGTTTGTCATAGCATTATTAAATCCAAAAACCTCACTAAAATCCTTATTAATCTTTGCTTCATTTCTATTTTTAGTACTCTTATAAACCATATGTTCAGTAGCGTGAGCTATTCCAAAAAGCTCTCCATCTTGGCTTGCACCTGCTTCTAAAGCTATAGAAATGGATGTTAATTCTGAAGTTCCCTTAATATATATTAATTTAATTCCGTTACTTAATATATATTCTTGCATTTTGTTTTACTCAGCATCATGTAATGCTTCAGCTTTAAGAGCTATAGCACATTCTATTCTCTTCTTTTGCATCTTACATCCTATTTCATAAGGAACATTCATATCTCCATTGAAAGCTACATTATTTGCTTGGCATCCACCACTACAGTAGAATCTTGCCCAACAGTTCTTACACTTAGGTTTATTGTATATATGAGCCTTTTTGAATGTCTTAGCTAATTCTGTATTAAATGTATCTTCATATATATCACCTAGCTTGTATTCTTCTTTACCAACGAATTGATGACAAGGATATACTTCACCTTGTGGAGTTATAGCTACATATTCAAACCCTGCTCCACATCCTGAAATTCTCTTATAAACACATGGTCCACCTTGTAAATCTATATTAAAGTGATAGAATGTAAATTCATCTTTACCTTCTTTTCTTCTTCTTCTCATTTCTTCATAAAGCTTGTCATAGTTTTCGAAAATAGTTGGAAGATCTTCTTCTCTTATTGAAAGAGCATGCTTATCTTCAAGTACAACTGGTTCTATTGATATTTCTCTAAAGCCTTCGTTTAACATTGCTACAACATCTTCGTAGAAGTCTGAATTTTGTCTGGTAAATGTTCCCCTTACATAGTAAGTCTTACCTTTAGTTCTCTTAGATATCATTTTCTTTATATTTGGAAGGATATCATCATAAGAACCACTACCATCTACCTTGATTCTTACATTATCATTAATTTCTTTTCTACCATCTAAAGATAGGATTATATTACCCATTTCTTTATCCATGAAATCCATCATGTCATCATTTAATAGAGTTGCATTAGTAGTCATTGTGAATCTAATGTTTTTACCCCATTCTTTTTCTTTAGATCTTGCATATTCTATAACTTCTTTTAGTTTGTCCATAATCATAGTTGGCTCTCCACCAAATAAATCTATTTCTATGTTCTTTCTTGGACCACTTCTTTTTATAACATATTCTATTGCTTTTTTAGCTGTTTCTACAGACATTACTCCACCATGTCCGTGATATTCACCTTCATCTGCGAAACAGTATTTACATCTTAAGTTACATCCATGTATAACGTTAAGACATATAGCTTTTATATAATCTCTATCATCCATAGAGCTATGAGCTATTTCTTCATATTGATCTTCTGAGTAGATTACACCATCTTCAGCTAATTCTTGAATTTCATCATAAGCTTCTGATAATTCTACTTCATCATATTTTCCCTTAAGAGCCTTTAAGACTTCTGCTTTAGGTTTTATTCCTTCATCTTCTAATATATCATAAACAAGCTCATCTACTATATGTACTGCTCCTGAGTTTACATCCAATACATAGTAGTTTCCACCTTGCTTAAACTTGTGTATTAATGCCATATTATTACCTCCTATGGTTAAATGAAACAAAAAAATTAGTTAACATTTGTATTAAGATTATGCTCTTATTAAGACCTTTTATAAATCTTAATAAGAGCTCTTCTTAATATGTTCGTTAACTACTTATCCTATATTGTAACTATCCTAGTTTTCGCATTCTAGGTTTGCTACTGTACAAGAAGTTTTGCAAGCAGATTGACATGAGTTAGCACATTCTTTGCATCCTGGTTTGCATAAACTGTTCTTTATGTTTGTCTTGTTTACTGTTGTAATGTGTTTCATTTTACTTAACCACCTTCCTATATTTCGTTGATATTATACCATATGTGGCATATACATGAAACATAATTTTTAAAATTTACTAGATAAATCTCCAATTTCTTCACCAAGACCTCAAATTATGCCACATTTTTGTATAAATATTCTCACTTTTATAAATATATTACAATGTAGTATTTTTTATTACTTTATTTCATTAATTAATTTAACAAATTTTTCATCGCCTATTTCTTCTAAAAATATATTTATTAAAAGCTCTAATGACATATTATTATATCCCTTATTTCCAAAAACTAGAACACTTCTTATATCTTCTTTAAACTTTTCTTTATCATCTTGGAGTGTTTTTATAAAATGTTGTTCCTTAGCTATAACTAATTCTTCAATTAAAGCTTCTTTAAGATTTTCACTAAATTCTTCTACTGCTGCCTTTTCCTCTTCACTTAAACCTTCTGTATTCCCATGTAAAAGATTAATAATGTCCATTTATATTGTCCTCTTTCTATATAAGTTCTTTCACTCTTCTAACTGCATAATCTAAAGCATTATCTATATTCGCAATGTTCTTTCCTCCACCTTGAGCTAAAACTTTGCTTCCGCCACCTCTTCCATCTATTAAAGAAATAGCATCTTTTAACAAGGCACCAACATTAACCTTTTCTAAGTTCTTAGATGCTGCAAATAAAAGATTAGCTTTTTCTTTATCTTTTGTAGCAAATATAACTATAACATTATCATTAGCTACAAGCTTTTCTGCTAACTTATTTAAGAACTTAACATTTTCTCCTTCATAAACCTTTCTGATTATAGAAGTCTCACCAAACTTTTCTCCTTCAGCAATTAGTTCTTTAACTTCAAATTCAGCTAAAGATGCCTTTATGTTTTTATTTTCTTCTCTTGCTTCATATAAGTTATTTTTTAAAGCTTTTATACTTTTAACCGCTTCATCTGCTCCTGTAGTAAGCTCTAAACAAACCTCATCTAAAACATTAGCTCGATTTATATATTCTTCAACAGCTCTATTTCCTGCTAAAAAGTAAACTCTTGTATTTCCTTTATGCTTTTCATAAGATTTTATTTTTATCATTTGAAGGTCTAACGTATTTGAAGGATGCACACCACAACAAGCATTTATATCTAACCCTTCAATTTTTACTACTCTTATAGTTTCATCAGAAGTTGCTAATTCACGTCTTAATCCCATAGACTTTGCTTCTCTTCTATTAGTAGTCATAAAAGTAACTTCATGTTTTTCACCTATAACTTTATTAGCAAGTCTTTCTGCTTTTCTTATTTGTTCTTCTTGCATATGTCCAACTATATCAACATAACTTATATCAGCACCTAAATGGATTCCTGCAGTATTTGCATTGAATGTACTAAAGAAACATCCTGATAAAACATGTTGTCCTAAATGTTGTTGCATTCCATCTAATCTTCTTTCCCAATCTATTTCACACTTAACTGTAGATTTTGATGGTTTCTTTTCTAACATATGATATATATTTTCACCTTCTTCAACTATATCAATAACTTCTATGCCACCAATAGTTCCTCTATCTGCTGCTTGACCTCCCCCTCCTGGGAAAAATGCTGTTTTGTCTAATAACACCAAGACTTTTCCTTCGTTTTCTTTTACTTCTAAAACTTCTGCCTCAAATTCTTTTATGTATTGATCTTTATAAAATAACTTTTCTGTAGACATTTTTTTCTTCCTTTCTTATTAAAAATATTGATTTTTAAACATATATATTTTTTTATTTATTTCTCATTTCTTGTATACTTTCACCAATTATCTTTATACCTTTTACTATATTTTCATCACTAACTCTACCAAAACCAATTCTTAAGGTGTCTTTTCCTTCATGGTTTTCAAAGAATATATCTCCTGGCATGAAAATGACCCCTTTTTTATAACATAAAGTTAAAAGCTCTCTTGCATTTAAGTTATCTTTTAACTTTATAAATAAATGCAGCCCACCTTCTCCAGTTATGTATTCATATTCAACATATTTATTAATTGAATCTAAAACCAAGTTATATTTATCTTTGTAAAACTTTCTAACATTTTTTAGATATCTATTAAATGCACCACTTTTTAAGTAATAGTAAAATGTACTTTGATCTAAGAAGGATGAATGAATTGTTCTTCCTCTCTTTACGCTTTCTAGAATATCTATAAGTTTTTCATCTGCCATAATCCAACCTATTCTCATGCCTGGAAACAATATCTTAGAAAGGCTGCCTACATATATAACTCCATTTCCTTCTCCTCCTAAAGCAGCTAAAGGTTGAAGTGGAGAACTAGAATAAAGTAGTTCTTCATTAAATCCATCTTCTATTATAGGCACTTTATACTCTTTAAATATTTTCATTATTTCTTGCCTTTTAGGTCCTCTTGTTACTATACCTGTTGGGTTATTGTAAGATGGAATTAAATACGCAAATACAGGAGAATATTTCTTTATAGCTTCTTCAAGCTTAGAGATATTTATACCATTTTGTTCTATTGGCACTTGTATTACTTTTAATCCATGGGATTTCATTATTTTTATAGCAGTATTATGAGTAGGTTTTTCACATATTACTACATCCCCTTCTTTAGTTAAAGATGAAATAATTATGTCAAAAGCTTCTGTAAATCCATTTGTAATTAAAATATCTTTACCTTTTCTGTTTACTCCTTTGTCTTCCATATAAGTAATCAGGTAATCTATTAAGGGCTTATATCCTTTAGCATATCCATAATTTAAAAGATTCTTTTCTTCGTATGTCCATGCATCTAAAAGTGCTCTTTTAAAATCTTCTTTATTGAATAATTCATCTTCAGGAGCTATAGATTTAAAAGAAATCATTCCTTTTTCATAAGGTAATTCGCTTTTTATTATATCCATATCTCTTAAGGTTTTACTATAATCATTTATTTTATCACTCCAAGAAATATTATATTCATAACTTTCTTTATCTACATCTATTGCTATAAAAGTACCTTTTCCTCTTTTAGTAATAATTATTTCTCTATATTCAAGCTCTTCATAAGCAGCTATAACTGAATTTCTACTTATATTTAAAAATTTACTAGCTTCTCTTGTAGAAGGCAACTTACTTCCTTTGATTAGTTCACCTTTTTCTATACATTGTACGATATGTTTTTCTATTTGCAGATATATCGGTTCATCGCCCTCTATACTTAAAGTAGAAAAAATCATTTTTTTCACCTCATATTTTACTTTTCCTTTATTTTACCTTTTAATTACCCAAAGTTCAATCTAATACCTTATTAGTATTTAATATATTTTTTTCTTGGCGCTCTGTTTTTAATAAATGTTGGTAGTCCAAAATACAGAGAATTATATATAAATACTATTAACCTTAATTCACTGTTTTTAATAAATGTTGTTTTAGTAAAATTATTCATAAAAAACTCACCAACATTTTTTAAAAACAGACAATAAAAAAAACTGGATGATAACTTTACACAGATTATCATCCAGTATTCTTAAAATGTTATTCCATTTTACTCTTCAATCTATCAAGTCCTAAAATCAAAGCTCCGCCAATAACAAAAAATACTATTTTAAAAGTACCAAAAGTCATTGGTTCTTCAGGAACCTTCAATGTAGTTGGCCCCATAATAACAGCGTAAATAGAACCAATCATAAGACCTAAAATTAAATAAATAGTTTTTGATCTATGATTTTGTAAACAATACTTAATTCCCTTAATTGTTCCTAATATTCCTGATATAACACCTAAACCAAAAATAATAAGTACAGGCATATAACTTAAATTAAAAGATAAAAACTCCTTTATAGCACTTATTATTGGAGCATACAACCCAAAAATAAGTAACAAAGTAGAACCAGAAATACCTGGTAAAACCATAGCTGATATAGCTATCATCCCTGCAACAAAAACATATAGCCCTATACCAATGCTTAAATTTGAAACAGAAACATCCATTCCTGAACCACTAGATGATGGATTAAAATAAGTTATAAGCGATACTATAGTTATTCCTATTAAAGTAAATATAACATTTTTATAATTACCAACTATTACTTCCTTATCTTCCTTAACAATTAAAGGTATTGCAAAAATAATAAACCCTATAAATAACGAACTTATTTCATAAATATGTGATTCAAATAAAGAAGAAATAAATAAAACCGCTAATAGAAAAGCAATAACCCAACCTATACCAAGATTAATTAAAAACTTTATAGCCTTTTTCTTTTCTTCCTTACTATTCTTAGAAACTAAAGTATTTAAAGAATTAATGAAATTATCATAAAATCCTAATATAAATGCAATAGTTCCACCTGATACACCTGGTACACTATCAGCCAAAGCCATACATGCACCTCTTAATAAATTTATAATATACATTTGCTTTCTCCTTTTTAGTAATATAATTAAATCTATTTCATTTTTTTATTATATTATATAGGAGAAAATATGCAAATACCTTTACTTATTTTTAACATATTTATAATGTATATTTAAATATATATTATTCACTTTTTAATGAATCCTTTAAGTTTTCTACAGACTCTAACATAATATTAGTAATATTTTCGATTGACTGTAACTTATTCAAATTTTCATTTGATAAAGAAGCAGCTTCTTGTGAAGATGCCATTGTCTCTTCTGCTATTGAAGATAATCCTGCTATACTTTCTTGTATTTGTTCACTATGATTTAAAACTGTCATCATCATTCTAGATGTATTATCTATTTCAGCCTTTACAATATTCATGTTTTCCTTTATTGATTTAAAAGCAATATTAGTATCATCCACTAATTTGCTTTGTTTAGCTGTTTCTGCTACTAACTCTTCAACTTCTTCTACAGAACTTGAAGTATCCTCCTTTAATTCATTTAATATACTTTCAATCTTATTAGCATTTTCTTTACTCTTCTCAGCAAGCATCTTAATTTCATCTGCTACTACTGCAAAGCCCTTACCTGATTCACCAACTCTTGCTGCTTCAATAGCTGCATTTAAGGCCAATAAATTTGTTTGATCCGCTATTTCTGTTATTACATTTATTATTTCACCTATATTACTTGATTTGTAAGCTAACATTTTAATACTCTTATTTACTTTATCATTTTTTACATTTAAATAATTACTATATTCAAATAACATATTAACAGCATCTAAACCACTTTTTATAACTGACTCCGCATCCTTTGATGAGGATTTCATCTTTTCTGTAGCTACAGAAGTTTTATCAATCATTTCCTTAATACCATCAACTAGAATAGTTTCATTTTCTATTTGTGTTGCTGTTTCTGTAGCTCCTGCTGCAATTTCTTCTATTGCTCTATTGACTGTATTTGTACTTTCGCCAAAAATCGAAATAATATCTGCAAACTCATCTGCTTTACTATTAAAAGTATTAGAAACTTTTCCTATAGATGAAATTATATTTTCAAGGTCATTATTTTGCTTCTTTACATTATTAGCACTTTCTTCTTGAAACTTAATAAGTGAATATAAAACATTATTAGTGAAATATATTCCTATAATAAATAAAATAACTATTCCATTCATTATAAAAATTTCTCCACTCCAAAAACCTTCCTTTAACTTTATTACAGATAAAATAATAGATGATAGTATTAAATTAACACTGTGAGAAACTAATAACTTATTATCTTTATATAGCATTAAGATAACTGCAATTGGAAAGCTAAATGCAAACATTGCTATTGAATCTAAAATAAATATTCCACTTAAATTAACTGCTAAGAAAAACACTTCTAATATCCATCTTATAACTATACTACTTGGGTTTCTTTTATAAATAACTCTGCCTATAATAGTTAAACCTATGATTACTGTAGCTACACCTATTAAAACTGATAAACTAAATTCATCTTTTATATAGCCAACAACAAGTCCAATAATAATACCTATCTCAAAAATACTATTAAAAATCAACAAAAATATATTTACACCTTTTATATAATTTTTGCTTATGTCACCTTTATTTAATATATTATCAACACCCACCATAACACTATTCCCCCATTCACCATATAATTATCTCTATCGTAATACCTTATTATTATTATGTTTATTAGCAACAAATAAGACCATATTAAACACATAATATTTAATATGGTCTTAAATCTAATTATTTTTTGTATAATATGCTACACCTATACTTCCAGGACCAACATGCAGCCCTATAACTGGACCTATTGTTTGAACCTTTACAGGAATATGTATTTTGTCTTCTAAAATCTTAGCTAAAGATTTTCCTTCCTCTTCACAATTAATATGATGTACTATAACCCCCCCTAGCTTCTTATCATTAATATCATTTACTACTTTATCTACTATTGTATTTATAGCACGCTTTTTAGTTCTAACTTTATCAAAAACAGTTGTTACACCATTTTCCACCGTTAATATTGGCTTAATCTGAAGAAGGGTACCTATAAAGGCAGAAGCATTTCCAATCCTCCCCCCCTTCTTTAAATACTGCAATGTATCTGGAAAAAATAAAAACTTACTATGCTCCCTTGTTTCTATTGCTATATTAATTACTTCTTCAAAGGATCTACCTTCCTTTGCTAATCTTGCTGCTTGTAAAACCTCAAATCCCATTTGCATACAATTGGTCATTGAATCAATAATTTCTATCTTTGCCTCAGGATATTTTTCTAAAATCATATTTTTAACTAAATTCGCACTTGAATATGCTCCACTCATTTTAGATGATATAAATATTCCTACAATATTGTTACCAAGCTTAATTTCCTCTTCAAATATCTTATACATTTCTTCTAATGACGGCTGTGATGATGTAGGAATGGTTGAGCTAGCTGCCATAGACTTATAAAATTCTATATTATCTATATCTACTTCTCTAAAGCTTTTTTCTTCTAATATAACATTTAATGATACTATTTTTATATCATACTCTTCTACATACTCTTTAGGAATATAACTAGTACTATCTGTTATAATCTTTATACTCATTATTTTTATACCTCCTATAATTACATACTCTTTTTATTATTATGACATAATATTACTCCTTTTATTTATATTATAAACATACCATTTATTTAAATTATAAAGAGATAAAAAGCGAATTTCATTAATGATTCGCTCTTTAATAAAAACTCTATTTAGTTTAGAACTAACTTATATTACTACATTTTTTTACATTTTACCTTTGGCTTTTTATTAAATTCCAACTATATAATTTGATAAAATAAAAAAGCTCTACTTATATTATCTTCAAATATAAGCAAAACTTTACATTTTTGTATGTTATTTATATTTACAAATCATAAATATCCGAAAATTCTATATTACATCTATCAACTTTAGATAACAAATCAATTTTTTTAGCTTCTTTATATACTTCCTCTGAAACCTTTTTTATTGGTAGCATAAATGTAAACTTTGATCCTACACCAAGTTCACTTACTACTTCAATTTTTCCTTGATGCATATCCACTAATGATTTTACTAAAGAAAGACCTATTCCGCTTCCTTCAACTTTTCTAGTATATATGTTATCTACTTGCATAAACCTATCAAAGATGGTATCTAACTCTTCTTGTGCAATACCTATACCATTATCTTTTACTGAAATACAGACATATTCGTTAATACTAAGAAATACTTCTATCTTACCTTTTGCACCTGTATATTTTATAGAATTTGATATTAAATTTAATAGAATTCTTTCTACTTTCTCATAATCGCAAGCAATTATAAATTCTTCTATTTCTGTATCAAAAGTAATTGTTATGTTTTTACCGTTCACGTAATCTGCCACAGAGGTTACAACATCTTCAACTAATGATACAATCTCATGATTTTCCAATTCCAAATTATAATAGCCACCATCTATTTTAGTCATATCAATAATATTATTAGCCAGTCTTAAAATCCTATATGAATTTTGTTTTATTGACTTTAGATATTTTTCTATATCTAAACTAGATTCTATATTAACATTTCCGTTTTCTATTCCATAATTAATCATTTGAATTGTTGATAAAATTATATTTAAAGGAGTCTTAAATTCATGAGACATATTTGCAAGAAATTCATTCTTAATACTTTCTAGCTGAAAGGCTTTTTCATATTTTTGTCTCTCATCCTCAAGTCTCTTTTCTTCTGTAATATCTTTAGCAGTTACAATCCACATATCACTTTCTTTTATGTACACTAATCTCCAATCTAATAACTTATATTCTCCATTTTTACACCTGAACTTATTCACATTTTTCACAAGTAAAGAATCTTTTTTATTAAATTTAACTTGATTACGCATTGCTTCTATTTCATCTGGATGAGCAAAGCTTAGTAATTCTTTAGATAAAAGTTCTTCCTTTGACCATCCAACACTTGCTGACTTCCATCCAAGATTAACTTTTCTAATAATTCCTTTATTATCTAATTTGACCATTATATCTGCCGCTGTAGCTAAAATACTTTGTAATTCTTTCTCAGCTTTTTTACGTTTTAATATTTCTTCATTAAACTTATTAAAAATTCTATCTGCTGATATTAACGCTCCAATCTGATTAGATACTACTTTAACAATACAATCATCCATCTGCATACAACTTTTAAAATTATAATAAACAACGCTAAATATTCCTAAAAATTCCCCATTAAACTTTATCTTATAATTTCCTATATATTTAATCTTTCTTTCCAATAAAAATTCTCTATCAATAACCCAACTTACTTCTTCTACGCTAAGTATTTTATCCATTTCATCAGAATAATCACAAGCTTTAAACATATCTCTTGAAATATATATATGCTCTAAATCTCCTTCTACATTCAGATAATCTCCATAAGATAAATATCTACTTAGATATTCACTATCTTCATCATATATATATATATTAAAACCATCACAGCCTAACTTTTCAAGAAGCTCATATTTAATATTATTTAATATTTTTTCAATATTAACCGTATTACTAGAATTATAAATAAAATCCCTCGTGGTTTTTAAATTATGTTTCCACTTACCAACTTCTTTTTCTAATATACCCGTCAGCTCTTTATAATTATTTTTCCAGTTATCTGAATTTCTTTTATATTTATCTGAATTATCACATTCAACTTCATTATCTTTGCTTACTTTTTTCAAAATATCATTTTCTGTATCAAGTCTTTCTAATATTGAAGCTTCACCTTCATTACCTTTTATCCACATATATTTTCTTAATGTTTTTAACTCTGTACTAATATATTCATTCTTCAATATAATAATATACTTTTCATCAACAAAGATATTAGAATAAATAATCTTGCCTCTAAACCCTATTTCTTCTCTATCTACATTAAAAAATATAAAATCTATTTCTTTTTCTTTATTATATTTATATATTTCATCTAATGATAATCTACTCTTTAATATAAAATCATTAACTTTTTTTCCTTTTAAATCATCAATTGAATACTTTAAATTTTGTAAAAATAAATTATTACAAAAAACTATTTCAAAGTTTTTACTACAAATAAGTATACTATTTTCTATATTATTAAACAATTCTTCCATTGAACGCCCCTAAAGTGTATTTTCCAACATAATTTTTGTATATTATTTAATTATATAGACTTTTGTTCTACAATTCAATATTATTATCTAAACCTATTGATTAATATCATTAGAGTAATATAACTTTTCTAATATTTCTACACACTCCTTTTTTCCCATTATCTTAGGAACCGGATATCCTGGATTTCCTTCTTTTAGAACTCTTTCTGTTATTAATTCAAAATCATCTTTTTTTAATTCCTTCACCTTAGTTGGTATATTCATATTTTTATTCATATCTTTTATTTTATTAATTACTTTATTATATAAATCTATATTTTTTTCTTTTTCTGTGCCTAACTTAGTATAAATTGCAACTTGAGCCAGCTTATTATATACAGTTTCTTTATAATATTCCAATATGTATGGTAGTATAATAGCATTTGCTAATCCATGTGCCACTCCATATAATCCACCTAGAGCATGTGCAAAAGCATGAACATACCCAACATTTGCACGTGTAAAAGCAAGCCCTGCATAATTTGAAGCTATCAACATATTATTTCTAGCATCCAAATTTTCTCCATCATTAAAGGCAATTTCTAAATCGCTAAATATTATTTTCATAGCTTTTAAAGCGTTTTCATCAGTTTCCTTTGTGCCAAAATTACCTATATAAGCTTCAATGGCATGAGTTAAAGCATCCATACCGGTAGTAGAAGTTACTGACTTTGGTAGAGCTACTGTTAATGAAGGATCCAAAACTGCATAATCTGGCATAAGCTTAGGATCTATAATTGCATATTTTTCATGGTTACTAGAATCAGTTATTACTGCTGCTATTGTACTCTCTGACCCTGTTCCAGCTGTTGTAGGCACTGCAAAAAATGGTGGCATTTTCTTTCTTATTTTTAACATCCCCCTCATATTCTTCACTTCTAAATTTTTATTATTTACTCTAGCACCTATTATCTTGGCACAATCCATTGGAGATCCACCTCCAAAAGCAATTATAGCTTCTGCACCTATTTCTTTATACCTTTTCACTCCATTTTCAACACTATCTATAGTTGGATTAGCCATAACATCATTAAAAAGACTAAATTCTATCTTTTCTTTTTCTAAATTTTTAATTAACTCATCTAATAATCCTAATTTAGTTATTGTTTTTCCTGATACTATTAATACTTTCTTTATACCATATTTTCTTAAAACCTCAACTAATTTAGTTATACTCCCTGTGCCAGACAATACCTCTTGCTCTTTAAATTTAATAAATTTCATTCCTATCTTGAGAACGTTCTGATTTAATCTATAATATATTTTCTTAAAATTATAAAGCATATTTTTTCCTCCAAAGCATTATATACATATATTAACATAAAATATGTATATAACAAAGTGGCTTCGCCACGCTCCCTTCGGGAAACTTAATTGAAGTAAATATTTAAAAGTATCTTTACTATTATTTAATCTCAACTGAAGCCACTTTTTTTAGCCATGCAAAAGGTTCTAAAAGAAAAATGATTCCTTATAAAAATATATTCTCTCATTTTTCTTTTTGGTTCTTTTGAGGCACTATAATTATTTTTTAACGTATTTGACGACTTACATATCAAAAAGCTAGTAATAATCAGTGCTCGCTCTCAAAAAAGTTTTATAATTTCCTTATACGTCAAAAAAAATGAATTATTATACTTAAAGTATAATAATTCATTTCTAAATAATTTATTGACACTTATGTAAATTTTAAAATAGCTTGTACATATTATGCGTTAACTAAAGTTCTATCGCATAAATAATCTAAAGTTTCTTTTAAAGATTCATTGAATTCTTCTGTTGAAGAGTTCTTGAATACCCAAAGTTCAGGAATTCCTTCTGGTCTTGTAAAGTTACATCCTGCTATATACTCGTCCCAATGTTCTAACTTCCATGTATCACGGCTTGAATTACGTTCTATCATTCTTTGATGACATACTTCTACGTCAGTTTCAACCCAGATTACTACTAACTTACAATCATTTTCTGCTAATTTAGCACGGAAATTATTCATGTACTCTAAATCACGAATTTCAGATGTAAATGGAGCATTTATTAAAACAGTATCATTATATTCTAATGCTTCTATTGCTAAATCTATTATAACTTCATATTCATAATCTCTTATGTTCTTTTGGAAGAAATCTGAACTTCTATTATATTCTTCTCCAGCAACTTTGAATATTTGTTTTGATAATCCTATTAAAGTATCTTTATCTAAATATACTATATTAGGTACTCCTTTTGCTAATTCCTTAGATATAAAAGTTTTGCCACAAGCTGGTGGTGATGTCACTAATACTAATTTTTTCATGTTTACGCCTACTTTCTCTTATCTTAAAAATATACAATATGTATTTTATCCTTTATTTTAGATATAGTCTATAGCTTTATGAAAGTTAATACTTTCACAAAGTACTTTTTTATAAAATTGCAATTACGAAATTGCAATTATTTTCTACATACTTATACATCAAAACTATTATATCATATTTTTGGACAAAATATATGTAACATTTTAATTATTTTAGTAATATAGTAGTATATATAATTAAAAAGGAAGGTTTCTAATGAAAAAATCACTTGTTATTATTATACCTACAGCTATATTAAGCGTTGCAGCAATAAGTATTGGTGTCATTTCTAAAATTAGAGGAAAATCTTTATTCCAAGAAATTAAACCTTTAAAAAGCGAAGAAAATAAATCTAATACCAATGTTTCTTTTGATTCATTAGATAATGAAATCAAAATTGATGATGATAAAATAGACGATGAAGTTCCATTGATCTAAGAATTGATAAAACAAAAATAGCTTAAGACTTAAGCTATTTTTGTTTTAAATAATATTACTATAAATAATTACCTGTACTTTTTATAAAATTCATCTAATCCATGTGATCTTAATTTACAAGATGGACATTCACCACAGCCAGAACCTATTATTCCATTATAACAAGTTAAAGTTTTATCTCTAACCACTTCAAATGCACCTAAATCATCACTTAACTTCCAAGTTTCACACTTATCAAGCCACATTAAAGGAGTATGAAGTACAAATTCAAAATCCATGGCTAAATTTAATGAAACATTCAAAGATTTTATGAAAGTATCTCTACAGTCTGGATATCCACTAAAATCACTTTCTGATACTCCAGTTACTATATGTCTTATATTATGGCTTTTAGCATAAATAGCTGCAAAAGTTAAAAATACCATATTTCTACCATCTACGAAACTATTTGGAGTACTTTCCCCTTCTTTAGCAACCTCTACTTTAATATCACTTCTAGTTAATGAATTTGTAGTAAGCTGACCCAAAAGACTCATATCTAGTATTTTATAAGGAACATTATATTCCTTGCATATATTAGAAGCACATTCTAATTCTAGCTTATGTCTTTGTCCATAATCAAAGCCTATAGCTCTAACACTTTTAAAATTTTTCATACACCAAAATAAACATGTAGTACTATCTTGGCCTCCACTTAAAACAACTAAAACCTCTTCATTTTTTAAATTACTCATTATCTATTATCCACCTTTTCTGGGTACATATCGTGGTTTACTAATCTATTAAATGCTACTTCTTCCCACTTAGTTCCCTTTTTTCCGTAATTACAATATGGATCTATTGATATTCCTCCTCTTGGAGTAAATTTTCCCCATACCTCAATGTATTTTGGATCCATAAGTTTAATTAAATCCTTCATTATTATATTCATACAATCTTCATGAAAATCTCCATGATTTCTAAAACTAAATAAATATAATTTTAAAGACTTACTTTCCACCATCTTCTTATCTGGTACATATGAAATGTATATTGTTGCAAAGTCTGGTTGAGATGTTATTGGGCATAAACTTGTAAACTCAGGACAATTAAACTTAACAAAATAATCATTATCTGGATGTTTATTATCAAAAGTTTCTAACACCTCAGGTGTATAAGAAAAATCATATTTTATATTTTTATTTCCTAATAAATTTAATTCTAAATCGTCACGCATTACTATTCTCCAATTCTCTTCTGTAAAATTTTAATTAAAGCTGTTCCTAAAGCAGCTGGTACTACTTGACCTAAGCAAAGACTAAATGCTAAAGGTAAATAAGGTATTTTAAGTATTACACAAAGCCATATAGGTACAATTAATCCAGGTATAAAAACTATAGGTATAGCAGTTAAATTTATATTTAATTTATACTTTCTTACTCCATATACAAGCAATGAAGTCAAAATTCCTACTAATCCTCCACCTATAATATCAGCTGCTCCTAGACCCCCTAACAGCATATTTGATAAAACATTTGCAAGACCAAGTGGTAAAACTAAGAATGGAAATATATAAGCTAAGGCATATAAAGTTGTTGCAATACGTATTTGTACTGCTCCAAAAGCAAAACCTTGAGTTACTATCATTACTACTGTATAAAGAGCTATAACTAAACCTGATATAACTAATTGTTTATTTTTAACTGACTCTGTTCTCATTTCCATTAAATCACCTCCAAAATTTTAAGCAAAAAAATAAAGGCAGATTTCTATCCACCTTTCAAACAAAGAATTTTAACTTCCAGTTAGTTCCTAGTTTTATTTATAGACAGGATGGTCAACGAACTGTCTTATCAAATTTTCTTCTTGATTATATATTATACAACCTGCCAATTCAAGCATTTTATAATAAAACAAATAAATTTTTACATAGAAATTTTAGGTTGAACTCTTATTAATAGCCCTTTATACTAATATTAGAAATTTTTATAGAAGGACTGTTAATATGAATACATATGATTTTGAAAAGCTACTTAACATAAAAACTACTGGAAAGCAAAAAAACTTTAATGAATCAAACCACTATAACATATATGAACCAACTTCTTATGAAGCTTTAGATTGTTTATTTAAAGAATATAGCACAAACTCTTCAGATAGCTATATCGATTTTGGATGTGGTAAAGGAAGATTGAATTTTTATGTTAATTATCATTTTGATTCAAAAGCTACTGGTATAGAAATGAATAATTATTATTACGAAGAAGCACTACATAATAAATCAAACTATCTAAAGAAGCATAAAAAGAAAGAAGATAAAATATCCTTTCTTAATACATTTGCTGAAAAATATCAAATAAATTCAGAAGATAATAAATTTTATTTCTTTAATCCTTTCTCTATACAAATATTTATGAAAGTAGTAGAAAATATTCTTACCTCATTAGAAAAACATAATAGAGTTATAGATATTATCTTGTACTATCCCTTTGAAGAATACATATATTTCTTAGAAAATTGTACTTCTTTTGAACTTTTTAAAGAAATCAAGGTAACTAGCCTTTATGCTACTGATAAAAATCATAGATTTTTAATTTATAGATATGATTATTAATAACAAATACCTTATAGTTAGTTACTAAATCCTAACTATAAGGTATCTTATAATTTATATTTTTAACTTATATTAATGTTATTATTAATATTATTATTCCTGCTATTAGCATTTCATTAACACTATTTGTAACACAATTATCTACGTGTACTTCTTTTTTTCTTATTACCTCATTATTATAATTTATGCATTCAACTTCCCTTAATGAACCAACGGATAAATCCGACTCTAAATTTGTAAGTACACCTATCCCTACAAATATTAAACTAATTATAAATAATGTATCTTTTAAAGTTGCTGAATTAAATATATAAAATACTCTTCCTAAAAACAAAGCAGCTATAATCCATAAACCAATATTTAAAATAAATCTTGATAAAGTATCTTCCTTTTTCATTACTAATCCCTTCTTCTAAAAACGATAGTGTAAAGTTTATACACTATTCTTTTAAAAATTTTTGTTTATATATCAGGGTTTCGAGAGTTTTTTTGCATAAAAAAACAACGACCCCCTAATTTTATGTTAAAATTGAATCTACAACAAAACAAAATCCAAC
>SVCL01000044.1 GCA_015058405.1 Clostridium sp. | reverse complement strand
CACAAGGTTGATAGGTTAGAGGTGTAAGTATGGTAACATATTCAGCTGACTAATACTAATAGGTCGAGGGCTTGACCAATAAAAAGGATATGAATATACTGTGTGCAATTTTCAGAGAACATTTTCTCAGAAGATTCTTAACCAAATGTAAATTTGGGGAATCATAGTATCTGGTGATAATGGCGTAGAGGAAACACTCCTTTCCATTCCGAACAGGACAGTTAAGCTCTACAGCGCCAATGGTACTGCACGGGAGACTGTGTGGGAGAGTAGGACGTTGCCAGGTAATTAAAAAGGATAGTAAAAGCTATCCTTTTTTTCGTGTGTAAATGTATTTTAATTTATTATAATTAATTTAATTTAAAACTTAATATAAGAGGAGACAAGAGTTATGCAAATAGGATTAGTTAAAAAGCCTAAACTTTTTTCTATATTAAAACATAGAAAAAAGGAATTAACGAAAGAGCAATTTCTAAAGGATATAATAGCAGGAATAATAGTTGCTATTATAGCTTTACCACTATCAGTTGCCCTTGGAATTTCATCAGGAGTTACTCCTGAAAAGGGCCTTGTCACAGCAATAGTTGCAGGATTATTTATTTCATTATTTGGCGGAAGTAGAGTTCAAATTGGAGGACCTACTGGGGCTTTTGTTGTTATTGTGTATGGTATTATTGAAAAGTATGGAATAGACGGATTAATAATATCAACTTTAATGGCTGGAATAATATTAATATTATTTGGTGTTCTTAATCTAGGAAACTTAATAAAGTTCATTCCTAAAACAGTAACAGTAGGTTTCACAGCAGGAATCGCAGTAACGTTATTTTCAACTCAAGTTAAAGATTTATTAGGGTTAACAGTATCAAATGTTCCTTCAGAATTTATACCTAAGTGGGAAGTATATCTATCAAATTTAGATACTACTAACTTATGGGCATTATCATTAGGAATATTAGCAGTATTAATAATAGTATTTACTCCAAAGTTCAGTAAATCAATTCCTGGATCATTAGTGGCATTAGTTATTATATCAGTGATTTCAGCAATTTTTAATTTACCTGTAAATACTATAGGAAAACAATTTGGAGAAATTTCTTCAGCTATTCCAGTTCCAACTTTACCACATATGGCATTAGGTAAAATAGTTTCATTAATTGTACCTTCTTTAACTATAGCATTCTTAGCAGCAATTGAATCACTATTATCAGCTGTTGTTGCAGATGGTATGATAGATAAGCAACATGATTCTAATACTGAATTAATAGGACAAGGTATAGCAAATATAGGTTCAGCTTTATTTGGAGGAATACCTGCAACTGGAGCAATAGCTAGAACAGCAGCAAATGTTAAAAATGGAGGACGTACTCCTATAGCAGGTGTTGTAAGTGCATTAGTTTTATTATTAATAATGAAATTACTTATGCCATTAATAAAATTTGTTCCATTAACAGTTTTAGGTGGTATATTAGCGGTAGTTTCATATAACATGAGTGACATAAAAGAATTTAAAGAATTATTTATTAAAAATAAGTATAGCATGATTGAATTAATGCTAACTTTTATATTAACTGTAGTTTTCGATTTAGTAACAGCAATAGTTGTATCAATGATTGTACACTTTGTATTTGAAAAAGTATTAAATGTAAATAATAATACAGTTGGTAATTCATATTAATTTATATAATACATATTAAAAGCATTATATTATTAAGTGCGTATTGCAATTTAATAATATAGTGCTTTTTTAATGCCTAAAAATATAAATTTAAAAAGGTTAAGATACATTTAATTAATGTAAGCGTGGCAAGGCCACTTTATTCACAGAAATTTTGAAAAATAGATTAAATATGTGGATAACTTTCTGTGCCTTGGGGATTATGTATAAAATATTAAAAATAAAAATAATAAATATGATTTCTTGTGAATAGATTATATTGAACAGTAATAAATAGGAGAAAATATTTAAATTATTGATTATCCATGGGAAGTAAAAAAATACTACATAGGGTAATTATTAAATTGTGTTTATGGAAGCCAAAAAGGAGGGAATTTTATGAAGGTTTTGTTGGTAGCATCTGAGGCATATCCTTTTATAAAAACAGGGGAACTTGGTTACACTATGGGTTTTTTACCTAAAGCATTAAAGAAAAAGGATATAGATGTTAGAGTAGTTATTCCAAAGTACAAGAATATAGACTCTAGTTTAAAAGAAAAAATTGAATTTGTTAAATGGTTCAATGTAAAGCTAAACTGGAGAAATCAATATTGTGGAATATTTAAATACGATAAAGATAATGTAACATACTATTTAGTGGATAATGAATACTACTTCAATAGAGATGAAGAATATGGTTATGATGATGATGCTGAAAGGTTTGGATTTTTTGATAAAGCAATATTAGAATTTATAGACGAAATTGGATGGTATCCAGACATTATACATTGTAATGATTGGCAAACAGGAATGTTACCAGTTGTATATAAGCAAGAATATAAACAAAAAGAAAATTATAAAAACATAAAAACAATTTTTTCATTCCATAATATGATGTTCAAAGGAATTTTTCCACCAACAGTTTTAGATGATGTATTTGATTATAGTATGGATTTATTTAATGATGGCAGCTTGGAGTTCTATGGTGGAGTTAGTTATATGAAAGCAGGTCTTAATTTTGCAGATAAAATTACAACTGTAAGTAATACTTATGCAAACGAAGTTAAGACACCGCAATATGGGGAGAAACTAGATGGATTATTAAGAGAAAAAGAATCTAATATGAAGGGTGTACTTAATGGTTTAGATTATGAAGAATATAATCCAAGAAGAGACCCTAATATTTATAAAGTATTTGATTCAGAAGATTGTATTAAGTGTAAACAAGTAAATAAGTTAAATTTACAAAGGGATTTATCTTTGCCAATTAATAAAGATATACCTATGCTTGGAGTTGTTTCTAAGTTAAATAATCAAAAAGGATTAGAACTAATTATAAATATTGCTGATAAGTTACTTCAACACAATATACAATTAGTTATATTAGGAACTGGAGATAAGCAATATGAAGAGCATTTTAAGGGATTAGAAAACAGATATAAGGATAAGGTTTCTACAAATATAAAATATGATAATAAGTTAGCTCATAAGATATATGCAAGTTGTGATATGCTACTAAAACCATCACTTTTAGAGCCTTGTGGTTTAGGACAGCTTATAGCATTAAGATATGGTGCTATACCTATAGGAAGAGAAACTGGAGGATTAAAAGATACTATTTCTCCTTATAACAAGTATACAGGCAAAGGTAATGGATTTAGTTTTACAAACTTTAATGCCAATGAGTTATGGATGATAATTGAGTATGCTTTAGAAATTTATAAAGACAAAAAGAGTTGGAGCTCAATAGTAGAGCAGGCTATGAATTCAGATTATAGTTGGGAAAAGTCAGCAAGTGAATATAGTGAATTATACAAGGAAGTTATTGAGGCATAGGAGGGGATTATTATGCTGACCTTAGATAAGGAAACCTTTAAAAAGGCTTATGAAAATAAGTATAAAAATCTGCATGGTGAAGAAATTGAAGAAGGAAATAATCAACAGAAGTATGAGGCATTAGGGAGCTTAATAAGAGATTATGTTATAAGAATATGGATGAATACAAATAAAAAATATAACATTTCGGGTGAAAAGCAAATATACTATTTTTCAATGGAATTTTTATTAGGTAGATTACTAGGGGACGTATTAATGAACCTTGGAATTATGCAAGTTTGTAAAGAAGCATTAGCAGAATTCAATATAGATTTAAGAGAATTAGAAGAATTTGAACAAGATCAAGGCCTTGGTAATGGAGGTCTTGGGAGACTTGCTGCTTGTTTTCTAGATTCGATGGCTTCTTTAAATATAGCTGGTCATGGTTGTGGAATAAGATATAAATATGGTTTTTTTGAACAAAAGATAATTGATGGTAAGCAAGTAGAGGTATCTGATAACTGGCTTAGAGAGGGTAATGTCTGGGAGAGAAGAAAACCAGATAAAGCGGAAATAGTTAAGTTTGGTGGAGAAGTTAAGGTTCAAGAATTAAATGGGAATTTAACCTTTACTCATGTTAACTTTGAACCAGTTTTAGCTGTTCCATACGATACCCCAATTGTTGGTTATGAAAATGATGTGGCTAATACATTAAGATTATGGAGTGCGGAAACCGTATCAAATGAATTTGATTATTCATCATTTAGTAGGGGGGACTTCTTAAAGGCTATAGAGTATAAGAATTCAGTAGAAGCTATATCACAAGTATTATATCCTGAAGACTCTTTTTATGAAGGTAAAATATTAAGGCTTAAACAACAATATTTCTTCGTATCAGCAGGTATGCAAAGCATTATAAGACATTTTAGAAAGCATGGGGGAAATATTCTTCTTCTAGATGAAAAGATAGCGGTTCATATTAATGATACTCATCCAACGTTAGCTATACCAGAGCTTATGAGAATATTATTAGATGAAGAAGGTATTTCGTGGGATGAAGCGTGGAGAATAACTACAAATACTATTTCTTATACTAATCATACAATACTTGCAGAAGCTTTAGAGAAGTGGCCTATAGAAATGTTTAAGAAGTTATTACCTCGCATATACATGATAGTAGAAGAAATTAATAAAAAGTTCTGTGAAGAACTTTGGAACAAGTATACAGATCAGTGGGATAAAATTTCTAGAATGGCTATTTTAGCTGATGGTCAAATAAGAATGGCCACTTTAGCTGTTGTAGGAAGTCACAGTGTTAATGGTGTAGCAAAACTTCATACAGATATATTAAAGAAAGAAGAAATGAGAGATTTATATTACTTGTATCCTAATAAATTTAATAATAAGACAAATGGAATTACTCATAGAAGATGGTTATTAAAGAGTAATCCGGGATTATCTAGTCTTTTAATTGAAACAATAGGAGAAAGTTTTATAAAGCATCCTACTGATTTAATATACTTTGAAAAATATGCTCATGAAAAAGGTGTTCAAGAAGAACTTTATAGGGTTAAACAAAAAAATAAGATTAAGTTAGCTAATAAGATCTTTGAGAGAAATGGAATTGTTATAGATCCAAATTCTATTTTTGATGTTCAAATTAAGAGAATTCATGCTTATAAGAGACAGACATTAAATTGTTTAAGAATAATGGATTTATATAATCAATTACTAGAGAATCCTAATTTAGATATAGAGCCAAGAACGTTTATTTTTGCAGGTAAAGCAGCACCTGGTTATTATTTAGCTAAAAATATTATAGAATTGATTAATTGTATTACTGAAAAGATTAATAATGATTCTAGGGTTAATGACAAAATAAAAGTTGTATTTATGGATAATTATAAAGTTTCCTTAGCAGAAGAAATTATTCCAGCAACAGATGTAAGTGAACAAATTTCTACTACTACTAAGGAAGCTTCCGGTACTTCTAATATGAAATTTATGATGAATGGAGCTGTTACTATAGCAACCTTAGATGGAGCTAATATAGAGATAAAAGATGAAGTTGGAAATGATAATATAGTTATTTTCGGTATGAATGCAAGAGAAGTTTTAAATTATCTTGAAAATGGCGGTTATTGCTCTATTGATATATGTAATGCAGATAAGAGGGTAAGTAAAGTTGTAAAAGATTTAATAAATGGTACTTATCATGCAGATAGGGATAGATTTAAGAATATTTATGAAAATCTTATTACTTATAATGATGAATTTTTTGTTCTTAAGGATTTTGAATCATATATAAATGCACAAAGTAAGATAAATGAAATGTATAAAAATATGCATAAGTGGCAAGAAATATGTGGTATAAATATTGCTCATTCAGGTGTCTTTTCATCTGATAGAACTATACAACAATATGCAACAGGTATATGGGGTTCTGAGTTAATATATAAAAACTTATAAGGAGGCTTGAAAATAATGGAGCATTTTTTTGCCTTTCATAATTCTCATGTAATCCAATATAGGGAGCCTTTTGGAGCAGTACCAGTAGGAACTAAAGTAATAATAAAACTTTTAGTTGATAGAGGTGCAGAAGTATTTCTGAACATACTATACTTTGATGATAGTAAAAAGGTAGTAAAAATGAGTTGGGAAGGAGATAGCGGTAATAGAACGCTATTTTCAGCTAAAATAGATACTACAAATCATGTAGGAATAATAAGATACTATTTTTCAATAAATAAAAATGAAAGGGTATTTTATTATGGTAATAATACAGAGTGCCTTGGAGGAGAAGGATGTCTGTTTGATAATAATCCAGCTACTTATCAAATAACAGTTTATCAAGAATCTTATATTCCGGAGTGGTTTAAGGAAGGAATAATATATCAAATATTTCCCGACAGATTTTTTAATGGAAATTCTAATAATCAAGTAAGGTGTGGCAAGAAAAATAGTTTTATTTATTCTAATTGGTATGATGATCCTATGTATATAAAGGATTCCTCAGGCAAAATATCAAGATGGGATTTTTATGGAGGCAATCTAAGAGGAGTAATAGAAAAACTGCACTATTTAAAAGAACTAGGTGTAAGTATAATATATTTTAACCCGATATTTCAATCTGCTAGCTGTCATAGATATGATGTAGGAGATTATGAGAAGATAGATGAAATGTTGGGGGATGAAGAGGATTTTAAAGAGTTATGTGTTAAAGCAAAGGATGAGGGAATAAGAGTAATACTTGATGGTGTATTTAGTCATACTGGCTCAGATAGTAAGTACTTTAATAAGTTTGGAAACTATCCTGGAATGGGAGCATATCAATCTAAGGACTCTATATATTATAGTTGGTATAGGTTTGGAACTGATTCTAATAAATATGAATGTTGGTGGGGATTTGATAATCAGCCTAACGTAGAAGAATTAAACCCATCTTATTTAAATTACATTGTTACTGGTGAGAACTCAATAGTTGAAAAATGGTTAAGGCTTGGTGCTAGTGGATGGAGATTAGATGTAGCAGATGAACTTCCAGATAAGTTTATAGAGTTATTGAAGTATAAGATGAGAGAAGTTAATAAGGAAAGTGTATTAATAGGAGAAGTATGGGAAGATGCATCAAATAAGGTTAGTTATTCAGAAAAGAGGCAATATCTTTTTGGTAAAGAATTAGACTCAGTTACTAATTATCCTTTGAGGGATATAATAATAAGGTATGTTAAAGGTGAGATTGGTGCTGAATACTTTACGAATAAAATTAATTCTTTATTTGAAAATTATCCTATAAATAATTTCTATAGTACTATGAATATACTAGGAAGCCATGATACTTATAGAATATTAACAGTGTTTAATAAAGATATAAAGTTATTAGAGCTTGCAGTATTTATTCAAATGACCTTGCCAGGAGTGCCTCTTGTTTATTATGGAGATGAAGCAGGACTTTTAGGAGAAGGTGATCCTACTAATAGAAGAACTTATCCATGGGGAAAAGAAAATAAAGATATTTTTGAAATGTATAAAAAGCTGATACACCTTAGAAAGGATAATGAGGTTTTATCTAAAGGAAGTTTTAATATTTCTTATATAGAGGAATCTGTTGTTTGTATACGAAGATGCTATAAAGATAAAGAAGTTATTATTATATTAAATAATGCAGAACAAGAAAAAAATATAAAAATAGAAAAATATAAAAATAAAAAAATATTAGATTTACTTAGCAATGAAATATTAGTAGAGTACAAAGAAAGTGAGTACCAGATAAATATTAATAGAAGAGGATATAGATTTTTAGAATTAATTAAATAAGTTAGTAGGTAGTAATTAGATTTTCATTAATATAGTTACTACCTATTTTTTTATAAAAATATAAATTTTTCAGTGAATATTAATTTTAAGGTTTTTAGATATGCATATATTAATTTAGGTGAAAAATATTTGGTTTAAGTTATAAATATTATGTATATATTACCAAATTAAAACATAAGTATTATTGAAAGCACATAAGAGAGGAGATAATGCTTATGATTAAAAAAGAGATGGTTGCTATGATATTAGCAGGAGGACAAGGTTCAAGACTTGGGGTTTTAACTAAAAATTTAGCAAAGCCCGCAGTACCTTTTGGTGGAAAATATAGAATTATAGATTTTCCATTAAGTAATTGTTCAAATTCGGGAATTTATACAGTTGGGGTATTAACTCAGTACAAGCCTTTAGAATTAAATAAACATATAGGAATAGGTGCTCCTTGGGATTTAGATAGGAGAGATGGGGGAGTAAGTCTATTAGCGCCTTATCAAAAAGAAAAGGGTGGAAATTTTTATAAAGGAACTGCAAATGCTATATATCAAAATATTGAATTTATAGATAGATATAATCCTGAATATGTACTAATTCTTTCAGGAGATCATATTTATAAAATGGATTATTCTAAAATGTTGGAATATCATAAACAAAAGAAAGCAGATGCTACTATTGCAGTAATAAAAGTACCAATAGAAGAGGCATCAAGATTTGGAATTATGAATGCAAGGGAAGATATGTCTATTTATGAATTTGAAGAAAAGCCAGCTAAACCAAAGAGTAATTTAGCATCAATGGGTATATATATATTTAATTGGCAAGTATTAAAAAGATACTTAAGAGAAGATGAACAAGATAAATTTTCAAGCAACGATTTTGGAAAGAATATAATACCTAAGATGTTATGTAATGGTGAAAGAATGGCTGCATATCCATATGAAGGTTATTGGAAGGATGTTGGAACTATAAGTAGTCTTTGGGAAGCAAATATGGACTTACTATCTAAAGAAAGTGAGTTAGACTTACAAGATGATAATTGGAAGATATATTCTGTAAACTGTAGTAGTCCAGCTCAATATATAGGAGAAGAATCTAACATTAAAAATTCTTTAGTAGTTGAAGGATGTTGTATTGAAGGAAATGTAGATAATTCAGTTATATTTCAAGGAGTTAAGATAGGGAAAAACTCTAGGGTAATTAATTCTGTAATTATGCCTAATGTAGTAATAGAAGATAATGTAGTTATTGATAAAGCAATTATTGCTAGTGATGCATTTATTGCATCAGGTGTAGAAGTAGGGGATGGAGAAAATATTTCAGTTATAGGAGATAAGGAAGAGGTTACGTCAGGAAGCTATATAGAAGCATGTACTACACTTCAAGGGTAAAAACATTAGGGGGATATAAGTGTGAATAATTGTATAGGAATAATTAATTTAGATGAAGACGAAAGCAAAACAAAGGAATTAGTTAAGAAGAGGCCATTAGGTGCAGTTCCAATAGGTGCTAGATATAGGATTATAGATTTTGCCTTATCCAATATGACTAATTCAGGAATAGAGAACATAGGAATTTTTTCAAAAAGTAAATGTAGAGCTCTTATGGATCATTTAAAGAATGGAAAGCCATGGGATTTGCATAGAAAGAGGGATGGTCTTAGATTGTTTAACTTTGGATATAATGACCTTGCTTTTGAGGATGTTCGTAATTTTGCAGAAAATATAGAGTTTATTAAGAAATGTAAGAAGGATTATGTTATTATGACTCCATCTTATATGATTTGCAATATAGATTATAATAAAGTTTTAGAAGCTCATAAAAAGTCTGGAAAAGATATTACAGTGGTTTATAAACATGTAGATAAAACAACAGAAAAGTTTAGTAGTTGCGATTTGTTGAATATTAATAATGGTGGAAAATTAGTGTCAGTAGAAAAATACATTAAAACTAAGGAAAGCGTAAATGTTAGTATGGAAATGTATATAATGTCTACTGAGTTATTTATAGATATAATATTAAAATGTATAGGAACAGGTTTATATAGAAAAGTTAAGGAGTATATAGCTTCTAATTTGAACAGTTTAGAAGTTGGAACTTATGAGTTTAAAGGATTTTTATGTTGTATTAATTCTTTAGAATCTTATTATAGAGCAAATATAAAATTACTAGATAAAAAGATCAGTAAAGAGTTATTTAATGAGGAAAGACCTATATATACGAAAGTTAAAGATGAAGGACCAACTTTTTATGGAGAATATAGTAAGGTTAATAATTCTATTATAGCAAATGGATGTTGTATAGAAGGTGAGGTTACTAATTCAGTGATAGGCAGACGAGTTATTGTGGAAAAAGGTGCAAAGATAAATAATTGTGTCATACTTCAAAATACAGTCATAAGTAGAAATTCAAAACTTGAAAATATTATAGTTAATAAAGGAACTTGTATATTGGAAAATAAAATTTATATAGGGGATAGGCATAAACCTAAAGTATTAGAATAGAATATTTAAAAAAAAGTTCATATATACAGGTATTATGGAAGTAAAACATTTTATATCTTTAATACCTGTATAAGTTATTTATATAGAGATAGATTATAGGGTATAAGATACATGTTCAAACTAGAAACTATACCGTGCGTATCATTATAAGAATATAGGAGGATTTTGAAGGAAAGAATAGATTTACAGTGATAAGTTTATATAATAATAAATTTATATAAGTTGTGATTTCTATGTTATGGTAAGATAAATTTCGTCACTGAGGCAACAACAAAAACAAGAAACAACAAACTTGAAAAAAAGTTTTGAAAAACTTGTTGACAGATGTTGAATCAGATGATATACTGAATGAGTCGCTTGGGTGCGACACACAAAATGGTCTTTGAAAATTGAACAGATATAAATAAGTTAAGAACCAGCAATTCTTTTTATGAGTAAGTTTTTTGAGTAAGATTAAACTTTTTATTGAGAGTTTGATCCTGGCTCAGGACGAACGCTGGCGGCGTGCTT
>SVCL01000043.1 GCA_015058405.1 Clostridium sp. | reverse complement strand
TTTTTGATTAACCTGCAAAAATCCCATTCATTGCAGGTTTATTTGTCATGCAATAAATTATTCAAACTTATATAATTTTCAAAGAACGAGTAATTCTATGATTTATTAAGCTATTCTTTCATAACTACTTAACAGAATCTTCTTTTACTTCAATAATCTCGTTGTTTTTAATTTCATTTTCTTTCATTTTATTTTCCTCCAAGAATTATTTGTTTTTCATCTTGGTTATATAATACTTTTAGTTAATTAATTTAAAATATAAGAAAGATTAAAATTAGATTAAAACATTAACTTTTATTATTAATTTTTTATATTAAAAAAGAAGTTATACCTCAATAATATTATTAAAGTATAACTTCTTTAGTTAAAATTATTTTCTTATTTTCTTTTCGTAGTTTCCAAATAAAGCTAAAGCAACAATACTGAATATTATTGGTCCTGCTACTTGGAATATTGTTGATATCCAATCACCTTGTTCTAAAGCTGGTTGAATAATTGTAAATACATTTGCAAATCCAACAGTGAATATTACAACTCCTGCACAAATAAATGCAAAAGTTTTGTTCTTGAAAATAACAAATGGTTTTACTATTTCATCTTTCTTCTTGAAAGATATAAATGCTATTGCTAAGAATATAGTTGGTATTGTCATAGCAACATTACTCATTAGAATTAAGTAATCTAAGAATACAGCTGCTGTATCTCCACCAAATGAAGCAACAACTATTATACCAACAACTACTGCACATTGTACCCACATAGCTTTAACCGGCATACCAGTTTCATTAACCTTTGTCCAGCTTGAAGGCCAAATTTCTTTTGGAGTTCCTTCTATTATTTGCTTAAGTGGTGAATAAATTAGTGTAAAGAATGCACCAACTAGAGCTAAGAACATAGCTAGTCCAATGTATCTAGCAAACCAAGTACCAAGTACTGCAGCTCCATCAGCTGATAATCCAAATACATTACCTAATTCCACACCTAAGTTCTTAATAACAACATAAGATACATTAGCTCTACTTACTTCTGGCGAACTTAAAACACTTTGCCAGTTTGTACATAAACCAACCATTAATATCCCAATAGAATATCCAATTCCAATAACTATAGCTGATATCTTAATTCCTCTTGGGAATGTTTTTTCAGCATTTTCTGTTTGATCAACTAATCCACCTACTGCTTCTAGTCCACCATATGCAAATATAGCATAAACTAAGAATGAGAATATTGCTAAAGTTGATGTATATGCAGGATTTGGTGAATTAAAGAAAGCTGATAAGCTTATTGGCTCAGATGCTGTAAATCCATTTCCAATGAATACTATAAATGCTCCAACTATTAACACTACATTAGCACTAGTTACAAAAATTCCTCCAACTGAAGCTATCTTAGAAATGCTCTTTAATCCTTTAGAAGAAAGGTATGTAATAACTAAAATAAGTATTACTCCTAAAATTGCTAAAGTCTTTGGTGCATTTAAACCAAAAATACTCCAAGTTGATGTCATATCAGCACCATAAATTAAGTTTGATAATGGTACCCATATAGATG
This sequence comes from Clostridium sp., assembly GCA_015058405.1. GTDB lineage: Bacteria > Bacillota > Clostridia > Clostridiales > Clostridiaceae > Clostridium. Next base: position 9,151 of record SVCL01000043.1, on the reverse strand, counting down.
ATGATACACTTACCATCCAAACTATATATGAAGTAAACCACATGAACGTACCTACAAAGGCAAACTTAGCTCCTACCGCTTTTTCCATCCATGCATATATTCCTTTTTCTTCTTTAAATGCTGATCCAAATTCAGCCATCATAAATGCATATGGAATAAAGAATGCTATAGCACCAAAAAGATACCAAGGAATTGCTGAATAGCCCATTAAATAAAATGCTCTTGGTATATTGTTAAAACCAAAAACTGAAGTGAAAATCATAAGAATAAGTGCAACTAATGTTAACTTACTCATTTGCTTATTATCTTTCCCCATCTTTTTCTACTCCTCTTTTGTAATTTTTTATACTTATTAAGTATAACAAAAATTTCGTTGTAATTCTATATTTTTTAACATTTGTCATCTTGAAATGTATATTTTTTAAATTTTATATTATTTATTTATAAATTTTAATCTACATTTTATGATATAGTAATACTTTTTTCAATAATTTATTATTATTTTTTGAATATAATAAATTGTTTGTTGCAAATTAAATAATATATTTATTTTTCTCCATTTTTATCCTCTCCAGAAGATTTTGCGTTATTTTCGTTATTATTATTACTATTATCAGTATTAGATGTTTTATTACCTTCTTTAGACTCTTCTTGCTGAGTTTTATTACTATTGCTAGTACTACTATTCTCTTTTGTATTATTAGTCCCCTTATTTTCTCCATCCTTTTTATTTTCGTTAGTTCCATTCTTTTCATTTGATGTACTTGTATTTGACATATTACTATTTCCTTTATTAGGTTCTTGTGTACTATTAGTATTATTTGTTTTAGTATTTAAATTTTCATTCTTTTTATTTTCTGTTGATTTTTTTGGACTATTATCATTATTACTATTTTGAGTTGTTTTACCATTAGAATTAGAATTTGAATTGCTTGTCTTTACATTATTTAATGGTTCTTGTGTTGATGTATCTTTATTAGTAGTATTAGCATTATTATTATCCTTATCGAAATATTCAATTCCTATAATAACTCCATAAACTATAATCAAAATAGATGCTATAGTTATTATTAATTTTTTATTATGAAAAAGATCAGAAATTTTTGAACCAACTCCCAAATATGCAGTATCACCATTTACTCTTCTTTTCTTTTTTATTTTTTTATTATTAGAATATATCATCTTAAATGCTTCTGGTGATCTTAAATTTATAATAGGTTTGTTATTCACTCCATCACTATTTGCAACTAATAATTTCAAGCTAAATTCATCATCTTTACTTAGAAAAGGAATACTAACATTATAAATATTATTTTCATTAATTAATTCAAACTTTAATCCATTACTTATTTTTGCATCTTCAACTTTCAAACTATTATCAGGTGCTTGTACATTTATATTTATATCATGAAGTATCTTATTAGAAGCATTTGAAACTGTATACAAATATGTTTTTGAATTTTTATTTTTTATCTTATTATTCTTAACTCTCCTCATAGCACATAATATTCTTGGAGCAAAATTTTTATAAGTATCTAATAATACCCCTGAAATAAATGAAATTATTATAGTTATGAGCGCTGTTTTTATAATACTTAGCATAAGATTTTCCTCCTTTTTTATCATAATTGTAGATTTTCTTTTTTTAACTAATCTTACAACTTTAATATATATATTCTTAGCACCCTATACTTATTAATAATTTTATATAATATTATTTTTTAAATGTAATAAATAATAAAAAAAGCATTTGAATAACTCTTACCTTGATAAGTATTATTCAAAATGCTTTTTTCTTTAAATCTTTAACCAATTCTTGTAATATGTCACTCTTAGATTTTGTATTTTCTATTTCTTTTAATATTTTTTCAGAATCTATATTAATGTTAGTTACATTTTCATTTATATCATTAATACCTTCTGAAGTTGTTCTTGTTACACTAACAACTTGTTCTATAGACTGTTCTATAGAGAGAATCCTTTTCCATTCTCTCCAGCTCTCGCTGCTTCTATAGATGCGTTAAGAGCAAGTAAATTAGTTTGTTCACTTATAGCCACAATCATTTCAGCACATTCTGTAATTGTTTTAATATCATTAGCTTTATCTATAGATACTTTTAAATTACCTTGTACCTCATTATAAATCTAACTACAAAGTATTTTCTCCACTTTTTAATGTAGTAATCATTTCATCTACAATATCTTCATTAGAAATTTTAAGTCCTAATGTATCTAAAGTTCCATCATTAAATGAATTTGCAACTACACCATATTCTAATTCATTTGAATCATTAAAATTATATGTATATAAATATGATAATTTATTGCTTTCATTAATTTTGAAATAAAATACCTATATTTATTATAGCCCTTTTTCTAATATCCATACTTCCCCCCTTTTTTCGACATTATTATCAGTTAATTTTCGTACTATACTGTACAAACTTTAATTAAATTAGGTTTTCTTTTGTGTGAAATCTTTTTCACATTTTCTTCGAATTATTTTCAAAAAAATCTTATCGCTTTGAATATTTCCAATAAATTCTGTCAAAACTTTATAAAGTATTTAGGATTTCTCTTAACTATGTATATTTTGTAGTAAAACAAACATCTGATAAAAAACCATAAAATTTGTAGAAGTTTTTAGGGGACTTGTTTTTACCAAACTACCACCTTATCCTAACTACATCAATAAGTCCCTTTACTTCTATAAAAAAAGATGGCTTTAAAACCATCTTTTTAATTAATATTCTAAATATATTTATTTTTTAATTCCTCTAATATCTTTAGGTATTTTTCAGAATTTTCTTTGTTATTTTCTTCGAAACTCTTAGTTTCATCGTCTATCTTATTTTTTGTTTCATCTTTAAGCATTCTATTTGCAAAAGTATAAGCAACCTTATTTTCTTTTTCTATATGTCTAGAAAGTAAATTGCAATAAGAAATTGCACTACCAATTACATCTACCTTTGCTTTATCATTACCTGATTTTAAATCTTCTAAAGCTTTTTCCAAATCTGATATGTATAAACGTCCTAAATCATGTTCAACAAGCATTCCATGTTTAACTAACTTTTCAGCAGTATTTCCTATTTCTTCTATCATTCTATTAAAAAGAAAAGTTTCTTCTTTTCCATGATGATGTTTATCCGCATAATTCTTACTGAAATCCACCATTAAATTAAAATCATCAAAATTTATATTTTCTCCTGTTATTACTTTATAACAAGCTTCTCTAACAATATCTATCATAACACTAATATTTTCGTGTTCTTTTATCATTAAATCTATTGCATTCATAGTATATAACTCCACCACTATATTATTTTTCTATTATTTTAAAAGTATTATTATCTTCTATATATTTGAATTTATCATTAACAGTATTAACAAATTCTTTTATCCATAGACCTCTTAATTCATAGAATAAGTTAACATCTACACCTTCTGCTTCCCATATATCTTTATGAACACATATTGTTCTAGTCCATTCCACTTCTGTATCTGATGATGAAAGAACTTCATTTACTCTATCACATGGCATTCCATCTAATATGTAATCATTAATGCTGTTATATATTTCAGGAGCTGTTTCTAAAACTGTACCATCAGCTTTTACTTCATTTGCAGCTTTTATTCCTTGATCCTTGTATAACTTTTCTAATAATTCTTTTCCATTTTCTTTTTCTAACATTATTTTAGTTAATGCAGCCATTCTTCCTTCTGCAGAATGAATAGTCCCTTGTAACCAACCATGTATATTTGATGTATCTATCATATCTTCTAATGGTAGATCTTTTGTTTCTTCTCCGTATTTTTCTACTATAGGCTTTCTTAAAGTATCTACATTTATGCCTTCTTCTTTAGCTAGCTTTATCATTTCCTTTTCTAAAGCCTCAAACCATTGTATTTTGTTAAATAACCAGTAATGAATTTTTCCTAAAAATAAGCTCATATGTTTTCTCCTCTATTTAAAATGTATTTTTTGTGGTGGTTATGCCATTTATAGCTTAACCCATTTAAATTTTTATATTTAAAATATATCTTTTTTTATTAATATTTTTTGACGATTTCATTTTATTACAGTATGAAGTTTATTTCCGTATCATTTGTTACTAATATAAAAATATTATAGGATAATTTTTAATCTTAATTGTATATCTCTACTATTCTTTTAATAATAACTTTATCAATCAACAAAAATTAATCATAAACTAAAATAACAACACTTATTGAAAGAAGTTTATTTATGATAAAAGACATGACAAGTGGAAAGCCATCAAAAATACTTTTATCCTTTGCACTTCCTATAATGATAGGAAATATATTTCAACAAGCTTATAATATTATAGACTCCATTATTGTAGGTAACTTTGTAGGAAGCTTAGCTTTAGCCTCTGTTGGAACTACTTATCCCATTACCTTTGTACTTATTACTATAGCTAATGGTGCTAGTATAGGATGTGCTGTAATTATATCTCAATACTTTGGAGCAAAATCCATTAATAAAATGAAAACTGCAATTTCAACTTCTCTTATATCAATTACTATATTAAGTTTAATCTTCACTTTGATAGGAATAATTTTTAATAAAGCTTTCTTAAATCTTATTGATACACCTACTAATATATTTAATGATGCTTATGAATATTTGCATATATATTTTCTAGGCATTATATTCTTATTCATCTACAATATTTGTAATTCAATTTTCAACGCTCTTGGTAATGCCAAGATTCCATTATATTTTCTTATTTTTTCTTCTATCCTTAATGTAGTATTAGATTTACTTTTTGTAATTAAGTTTAATTTAGCTGTAATAGGCATGGCTTATGCTACCTTTATTGCTCAAGGAATATCCTGCATTCTTTCTTTAACTTACCTTTTAAAAGAGCTTAAAGTTTTTAAAACTACTAAAAAAGCAAAACTATTTGATCTAAATTCATTAATTTCTATTAGCAAAGTAGCAATTCCATCCATATTACAACAATCTATAGTTTCTCTTGGTAATCTTTTAGTTCAAAACTTAGTTAATTCTTATGGTTCTGAAGTTATTGCAGGCTATTCTGTAGGAACCAAAATTGATTCTATTATAATATTACCTATGGTTAGCTTAAGTAATGCTATCTCAACCTTTGCTGGTCAAAACTTAGGTGCAAAAAAAATTGATAGGGCTAAGGAAGGTTATAAGACTTGTTTAATAATTATCGGCATATTTTGTGTAACTGCCTCTTCTATTATATTTTTATTTGGAAATAATCTTACTGGTCTGTTTTCAAAAAATGTTGGTATATTAGAAATAAGTATTAGATACTTGAAAGTTGTATCTACATTTTATTTTTTAATGGGAGTTATGGTTATAACAAATGGTGTTTTACGTGCTGCTAAAGACATGAAGTTCTTCTTATTAAGTACTACTATTAACTTTTCTACAAGAGTAATATTTGCTTATATCTTTTCTATGTTAATAGGACAAAATTCTATATGGTGGGCTGTTCCCTTTGGGTGGTTATTTGCATCTATTACCTCTGTTTTAAGATACAGAAGTAATAGATGGATAAAATTTATAATTTAAATGTATCAACCATGTTTTCTAGATTAATACTCAAGTTTGCTAAATCGCTAGCTGTTTTCACAACAGTTTCCATTGATGAAGCTTGTTCATTAGTTGCAGCTGATATTTCTTCTGAACTTGTAGCTGTACTATCAGAAATACTACTAATTCCCTTTATTGAATTAACTACTTTTGCAGAATTAACACTCACTATATCTGATAACTTCTCAAGCTCTCTAATTTTTACTGCAACATATTCAATTTCTTTAGTAATGACATCAAAAGCTTTTCCTGTATTATCTACTGCTTCTGCTCCATTAATAACTTCATTCATTCCTGTGCCTATTTTATGAACAGACTTAGAAATTTCATCTTGAATTGTTTTTATTACTCCAGAAATTTCCTCAGCAGATTTAGCGCATCCTTCTGCTAAGGTTCTAACTTCTTCTGCTACTACTGCAAATCCTTTACCTTGTTCTCCTGCTCTTGCAGATTCAATGGCTGCATTCAAAGCTAAAAGATTTGTTTCATCTGCAATTTCCTTAATTACTCCAACTATATTACCTATTTTCTCAGAATAAGTTCTTAAATCATTAATAGAACTTTGTATTTCTTTTGTAACACCTTTTACATTTTCCATCTTACTAACTGCATTATTAACTTGTTCTAATCCTTCACCTGTTACTGAAACTACACGTTTTCCACCTTCGCTTACAAGTTCTATATTTTTAGAAGCTTCATTTATACTATTAAACATAGTTTGAACCATATTAGCTGATTCATTTATAACATTATTTTGATTTGAAACTCCCTTAGCTAGATTAGTTATAGTATTTGAGATTTCTTCATTTGCTGCATGAGTTTCTTCTGAAGTAGCACTCAACTCTTGACTATATGCAGACACTTGAGCTGCCACTTCCCTTATGGATAATATCATATTTCCTAAATCCTTTGCTAGCTTATTTACTTTTTCAGCCATAACTTGCATTTCATCTTTTGTATTAACATCAACTTTAACTGTTAAATCCCCATTAGATATAGCATCTATACCTGCCCCTATTTTCTTTAAACACTTAATTAGTTTATTAGATATAACTATGCAAGCAATTGCTCCTAATATAAATGAAATAACAATTGTATTATTGCATTTTTTCTTACCATTAGTTATTATGTTCTCTATAGTTTTAGTTTCCTCTTCTAATTTATTATTATTATATTCTTCAATATCTTTTAATTCTTTTTCAATCTTTGAAAATAACTTATTATTTTCACCTAGACTATCTTCTATATTTATATTAGAATCAATTTTATTATTTAAATCATTCAAATTGATTATATAGCTTTTTACATTACTATTTAATTCATTAAATATTTTTCTTTCATCATCATCTTTAATATTTTCCGAAAAAGTTTCAAATTCTGACTTTATACTATTTAAACTACTATTATCCATTTTCAATTGTTCATTATTTGAATTTATTTCTTTTTCCTTCATTTTTTTCATTAGATATAAATCACTACTTTTACTTGCCTTTATAATATTTTGTTCTATACCTTCTAGCATCTGAATATGTGTAAATCTCTCTCTAATAATCTCATTTTCTAACTTATTGATTTTTTTATAGAACATTACATTAAATACATTCATTACAGTACATACTAAAATAATTATAAAAAATGCTAAAGCAAGTTTCATTCTTATACTTATTTTCATTTTATCCCCTCCATTTTTTTAAAGTTTAAAAGTTTATTTTATTCCCATAAAATATATTTTAACACTTTTTTCTCCATTTTTACGCTATTATCCTAAATAATTGTATTTTTATCTCAAATTGTAACATTTATTTGAAGTTCATATATATATTTATATAAATATATACAAAAAAGCTATTGTGATAAACTTCACAATAGCTTTTCATTTTATTTAATCTTATCTTATTATAAAATACATTAAAAACAATATACATAAGAAATACATTATTGGATGTATCTTTTTATGGTTTCCTTTAAATACATTAAGAATTACATAAGTTAAGAAACCACAAGCAATTCCTTCTCCCACACTATATGTAAGAGGCATTAATATAACTGTTAAAAATGCAGGTATTGCAATTTCACTTTTATCCCATTCTATCTCTTTTAAATTACTACACATTAGCGATCCTACTATAATTAGTGCTGGTGCAGTTACTTCATTAGTTATTACTGTAAGTAATGGTGAAAAGAATAATGATATTAAAAACAATATCCCAACTACCAAACTTGAAAGACCTGTCTTTGCTCCTATGGCAATACCAGATAAAGATTCTACATAAGAAGTTGTATTTGTTGTCCCAAAAATAGAACCTATACAAGTTGCAACAGAATCTGCAAGTAATGCTCTTGAACCATTTTCTATAGATCCATCTTCTTTAACAAGTCCTGCTTTAGAACCTACGGCAACTAATGTACCTGCAGTATCAAAGAAATCCATAAATAAAAACGTAAATATTACTAAAAACATTTTACTATTAAAAATATTACCTATATTAGCTAATGCTACTCCAAATGTTGGCGCCATTGATGGAGGCATAGATATTATTTTAGATGGAACATCTATAAGACCTGTTATCATTCCAATAACTACTGTTAATAACATTCCAATAAATATTGCAATATTTATTCCTCTTACCATAAGTATAGATATTATTAATATACCAAATATAGCTAATAGCACTTTAGGATCTGTTAAATTCCCAAGAGACACGAAAGTTGAGTCACTTGCTACAACAATTCTTGCATTTTTAAAACCTACAAAAGCTATAAATAATCCTATTCCTGAGCTTACTGCATATTTTAAGTTACTTGGTATTGCTTTTATTATAGCTTCTCTTAGACCTGTTACTGATATTAATAAGAAAATTATACCTGATGCCATTACTCCTGCTATTGCTGTTTCCCAAGGTATACCCATACCTAAACATACACTATAAGCAAAAAATGCATTTAATCCTATCCCAGGAGCTAATGCCATTGGAAACTTTGCAAAGCATCCCATTATAAGTGTACCTATAGCTGCTGATAATGCTGTAGCAACAAATACACTTTCTTGTGGCATTCCAGCTTCTTTTAAAACATTAGGAATTAAAAATAAGGCATATGCCATAGTTAGAAATGTTGTTATTCCTCCTATTACTTCTGTTTTAATGTTTGTTTCTTTTTCTTTTAGATTGAAATAGTTTTTTAGAAAATTCATCTTTTGTCCCCCTGCTGTTTTTATAGCAAAGTATCTATCGTAAGACAAAATAAAGATATGTTAATTAGACCTTATTTTTTAGATAACATATCGTAGTCAAATCATTTAAGGTGATTTGGTAGAAACTCCTGGACCATATTTCCAAAGTTATACGATAAATATTTTCACTATTTTTATTCATGATACTACATTTAATACATGATGTCTATAATTTTCTTCTTGTAGATAGTGTCAAGTTACTTTCGGAAAATAAAAAAAATATTTTTCCGTATGTATAGTTAAAGTCCTCTAACAGCTTTTAAATATCTGCTGCAAGGATTCACTTTACCTGTATTTAATATTATTAAATTATCTAATTTCCC
>SVCL01000002.1 GCA_015058405.1 Clostridium sp. | reverse complement strand
TGAATCTTATAGAATGAAAGAAACAAAACAATGGTTAAAAGAGAGTGAAAAGCAAACTTGCTAAATTCCATTTTTACCATATGCTGATGGCTGACTTTTTAATGCTTTTTTGGTTCCAAGTTGATGTATAAAATACACATGGCAAATGGGATTGTTTTATACTGTGTCTTTAATTCCTATAATAATTATTAATTTGTTCTTTGATGAAAGGTTTCATGATGTAGGCTTAAAAATACAAAAAACTTTAAGTAATTTGAATGAAAGGTTTCAAGATATTCTTAAAGGAGCTAAATTTATAAAATTATATATGTTAGAAGATACTATGGAAGGTGAGATAGAGGAATGTGCAAAGCATGTTTTGGATGAAAAGAAAAGAGAGCAAAATCTTAAACTAAAATATATGTCTATTGCTAATATATTTTCCCATTCTTTTGTAACATTTCCTATACTTATTGGATGTTACTTGGTTTGTATAGGATTAATGGTCTTACCAGATGTTATGTTTGTAAGCAGATATACATATTCTATACGTTACTTGGTAACTGCTTTAATTAAATCAGCTACAGAAATACCAAGGCAATCATCTGGAGTTGAACGTATTTATAATTTATTTAATAAAAGAGATGAAAAGGATAGCTTTGGAAGTTTAAAATCTATAGAAAAAGGTAAATATATTTTATCTTTAAAAAATATATCTGTAGAATATAGAGACAAGCTAGTAGTTAATAACTTGAATTTAAATATTAAAGAGGGCGAAAAGGTTGCTTTAGTTGGATCAAGTGGATCTGGTAAGTCTACTATTATTAAATCTTTAATGTCATTTGTAAAATATAATGGTGATATAAAGCTTTGGGGAAGATCTTTTAAGGAATATGATTTGGAGTATTTAAGGAGTTTTATGTCTTATGTACCTCAAGATAGTACATTATTTAATGGAAGTATATATGATAATATTTTATACGGAAATCTAGAAGCTACTAGAGAAGAAGTTATAGAAGCAGCAAAGTTAGCCTCATTAGTAGCTAAAAACTGCTAGAGGTAAACCCTTTATTTTAGGCCATTTCTTTAATATGAAATTTTTTTTGGTTAGAGAGCTATGTGGAATGGAGAAGAATATTAAAAAAATGAATAAACTTAATTCACTGAGTTAATTATATTCATTGACAAAAAAAGTTAAAAGTGTTAATATTGGGTTATGGAAAAGAAATGAATAAATGGAGGTTTTATCAATGAATAAATTTAAAAAAGATTTTACTAGTGGAAATAGTTCAAAGTTACTAAGAGGAATGGTTATACCTATATTTTTTAGTTTTTTATTAAATATTGCATATAACATCATAGATACTCTATGGGTTGGAAATCTTATAGGTACAGATGCAGTTGCTTCACTTACAATATCTTATCCAATTATACTTTTACTAACATCAATAGCTATGGGAGGTTCAAATGGAGCTGCCATATTAATTTCAAAATATTTCGGAGCAAAAGACGATAATATGAGAGATAAAACAATTTCAACATCTATAATCATTGCGATAGTATCAAGTTTAATTATTACAGTAATATGTATTTTTTTAGCAGATAAAATATTAAATTTATTAAATGCACCTAATAACATATATGGAGATAGTAAATCATATTTAATTACATATCTATGTGGCTTTATATTTACAAATGTTTACTTGTATTTATCAGCTATAGCAAGAAGTTTAGGAAATTCATTAGTGCAAGTAGAATTTTTAATGGTTTCTTCAGTTTTAAATATAATTCTAGATCCGGTATTTATTAAGTTAATAGGTGGTGTGCAAGGTGCTGCATTAGCAACAGTTATTTCACAAGGAACTATGGTTTTACTTATGATTTTATTTTTTATAAAACACAAATTTATTAATTTTAATGTAAGAAATTTTGATGTAAGTACAACAAAGATAATTTTATGTAAATCAATTCCATCAATAATACAACAATGTATTCCAGCTGTAAGTACAAGTTTTATTACTTCAATTGTAAGTGGATTTGGTATTTCAGCAATCGCTGGATTTGGTATTTGTGGAAAAGTCGAAGGATTATTAGTATATCCAGCAATGGCCTTAAATATGGGGATAACTGTTGCTGTAGGACAATGTATGGGAGCAGGAAAGAAAGATAAAGCAAAAGAATATTTATATTGTGGATTAAAAGATGGTATTATTGTAACTTTAGTATTATCTATACTTGTAGCAATATTTTCAAAAAACATATCAGGGGCTTTTCTTGATGGAGAAGAAGTGGCTGCTATAGTAAGAAGTTATTTCTTAATAATCTTAGTTGGTTATGTATGTAATGCTATTACAAACAGTGTTTTAGGTACAATTAACGGAAGTGGAAATCCATCAGTAGTAATGTATTTTATGATTTTTTATTACTGTATCGTTCGTATGCCATTAGCAAAGATATTATCAAATACTTCTATGGGAATAGATGGAGTTTGGGTAGCTGTTTTAGTAAGTCATTTTGCAGCAATGCTAACAACATTTATATATTATAAAGTATGCTTAGATAAAAAAGTAAACAAGATTCAAAAGTGGTAGCTTAATAAAATTTAAATGAGATTTAAAGGTGGGTTCTATTATGATAGATTATAAGAAGAAGTCAAAAGAAAGTTTTGATAAGCAAGCAGATACATATGATATGGGCATTAAGGGAGAACATGCAAAAAAATTATATAAAACGCTTATGGATAAAATTAAAGACGAAAATTTTAAAACAGTATTGGATGTTGGGTGCGGCACTGGGAATATGTTAAATATGATTATTAATAAATATAATGATGTAGAAGCATATGGTATAGATATTTCAGATAAAATGTTATTAAAAGCTAAAGAAAAATTAGGGGATAGAGCATACTTAACATTAGGAGATTCAGAAAATTTACCTTACAAAGATGATAAATTTGATTTGATAATGTGTAATGATTCATTTCATCATTATCCTAATCCAGTTAATGTATTAAAAGAATTTCATAGAGTCTTAAAGAGTGGAGGAGTATTAATATTAGGAGATTGTTGGCAACCAACAGTATCAAGATTTATAATGAATTTTTGCATTAAGTTAGGTGTTACTAATTGTGGTGATGTAAAAATGTATTCTGAGCAAGAAATTTGTAGCATGCTAAGAAAAGCAAGTTTTAAAAATATTAAATTTGAATTGGTTAATGATAAATCTTATCTAGTTAAATCGGTAAAAATGTTGTAAATGAATTTATATTTATTAAAATGCTATAATGGTGTAAAATAGTATATTGATATATGTTGGTGTGGATAGTGTAAAGTTGGCTATGAAAAAATAAGGTAGAAATAAATAATACTTTATTTTATGAAATAGATAATAAACTATCAAAATTGATTTAATTTTAGACAAAACAAAAAGGCCTTCGGAGCGGAGGCAAAAAACAAATATTTACTTTTATTAAATATTA
>SVCL01000042.1 GCA_015058405.1 Clostridium sp. | reverse complement strand
ACTGACTTAGGCTTGAAAAGCCTAACGCGTCAATATATTAAAATTCATTAAAACTTAAGGAACCGCCGTGTACCAGACCGGTATGCACGGTGGTGTGAGAGGTCGGTAATCAAAATAATTGATTACCTCCTACTCGATTATATTATGCAGTTTTCTTTTCTTTAGAAAATAATATATATCCAATTGATACTACAGCTAAAATGAATGGATAGAATAGGTTAGGTATAATATCAAAAGCTGATAAACTATAACCACATTCATTAACTGCAGCTAATGCCATAAGCATTTGAGCACCATAAGGTAAAATTCCTTGGAATATACATGAGAAGGTATCAAGTATAGAAGCTGCTCTCTTAGGTTTAATACCATAATCATTACTCATTTCTTTAGCTACAGGTCCAGCCATAACTATAGCAACAGTATTATTAGCAGTAGCTATATCCATAAATCCAACTAAAAGACCCATTCCAATTTGGCCACCTTTATTTCCTTTAAATACTTTACGTATATAATGTAATAAAGCTTCAAAACCACCATTTGCACGAATAAGCCCACAAAGAGCTGCAACTAAAACAGTAACCATAATAGTTTCATACATTCCAGAAACACCAGAACCCATATTGGTTAAAAGTTCAAAGAAAGTAACGCTTCCAGTAACTAAGTTTATTAATATACCTGAAGCTATACCAGCTATTAAAACAAGGAACACATTAATTCCAGCAAGTCCTAAAGCTAAAACTAATATATAAGGTATAAGCATAATTATGTTATAAGATTCAATTTCAACTTGTCCCATGTTATTATTTAAAGACATAAAAATTATAATTCCTAAAGTAACAATAGCGGCAGGAAAAGCTATTAAAAAGTTAGCTTTGAATTTATCTTTCATTCTACAACCTTGAGTATTACAAGCAGCAATAGTAGTGTCAGAGATAAAAGAAAGATTATCACCAAACATAGCACCACTCATTACAGTACCTATACATAAAGGAAGTGCATAACCAGATGCTTCTGAAACTGCTATAGCAATAGGAACTATTAAAGTAATTGTTCCACAAGAAGTTCCCATAGCTAATGAAACGAAACAAGAAACTATAAATAAAATAGCAACAGAAAGCCAAGCAGGAGCTGCAGAAAGCAACATATATGCAACAGCTTGAGCACTATCTCTTCCAGTTACACCAACAAAGACACCTGCACATAAGAATATAAGAATCATAGTCATAATATTCTTATCTCCAAGGCCTTTAGACATAATATTAAGTTTCTCATCAAAAGAAACAGATCTATTTTGGAAACATGCCACAAGTAAAGCAACCATAAAGGCAACAACTATAGGAATGTTGTAGAACCCCATTTCTATTTTTAACACATATTCAAATGTAATACCTAATCCAAGGTATAAAACTAAAAATACTAGGGCAGGGATTAAAGCCCATCCATTTTTCTTTTTAATCATTAAAATCTCTCCTAATTTATATTTTTATCAAAAAGTTTATGTATTTATTTATATTTATAATAATACCACAAAAATCGACTGAATATCTTGTAAAAAATTGGGCGTTTTGTTGATAGATTGGTAAATACACGTTGAATATTTAGTAGATATTAAACTATTTGATAATTTGGGATAAAAAGTTAAAGAAGTTGTATAATACAAATGAAAAAATAATAGTGCTATAATAATAAAGAAATAAAATTTTGGTTTGGAGTGATACTAATGATACGACTAATAGCATCAGACATGGATGGAACATTATTAAATAATAATCATGACATAGATAGTAAAACAGTAGAAGCCATAAAGAAAGCCGAAGAAAAGGGAATAATATTTGCTATATCTACAGGAAGAGAATATGGTAATGTAAAAGATGTATTAGAAAAGCACAACATTAGATGTCAATGTATAATCTCAAGTGGTGCAGAATACAGAGATGAGGACGGAAATATTTTAGAGTCAATTAATATAAATAAGGAAGTAGTAAAAAGAATAATAGAAATTTTTGATAAGTATAAAATGTCTTGTAGAATATTTACCAGTGATGGAGTATATACAAAGTCTACAAAAGAAGAGGCTTTAAAGGAAATAGTATATAGAACAGTTACTTTTAATAAAGGAATTAGTTATGAAGAAGCAGAAGCTAGAGCTGTAAATGAGCCTTTCTTTACTAATTTAAAGTATATAGAAGATATAGACAAATTTTTTGAAAGTGATATTGTTGTTAGAAAGTTTGTAGCTTTTAATGGAAATGTTGAACTTATAACTAAAGTTAGGCAAGAAATTGATGATTTAGGTGGTCTTGCAGTATCTTCTTCATTTAATGATAATATTGAAGTTACTGATATTAGTGCTCAAAAAGGAATAATTCTTGAAAAGACTGCAAAGAAAATGGGAATAGATAATAATGAAGTATTAGTACTTGGAGATAGCTTTAACGATTACTCCATGTTTGAAGTTTTTGAGGAAAGTGTTGCTATGAAAAATGCTATTCCTGAAATTAAAGAGGCAGCTAAGTATATTACTGATAGTAATGATAATCTTGGTGTAGCTAAAGCGATTATGTGTGTAGTTAATGGAGAACTTAATAAAATACTTAAAAAATAGTTTTATTAAATATTTATGTTATTAAATATGTGTATATTTTAAAGAAAAAAATAGAAAAATATATATGTAAATATTCTTTTTATGTATATGAAATAATGTATTTGTGAGTAGTCAAGTTCTATTTAGAGAGCTTGGCTTTCTTGTTCTTATTATAATTTTTAACTTTAATTGAAATAATATTACTGAGGTGATATATAAATGAAGTTAAAGAAGATTGTAATTATAACATTAATGATTTTAATGAATTTTAATACAAATGTATTAGCAGCTCCAGAAAGTCAGACTAAACCTATTGCAAACGTCTATAAAGAAGGTATTTATCATTATAATACTAGTATTGGAAAGAAGATTATGTTTAAGTTAAGTGATCCCTCTAAGGCTGCAAGTATTACTATATATAGTGGTGATAAAATATTATTATTTATTGAACTTAATGATAAATTTGATACATATGAAATAGGTGTAAAAGAACCAATAGAAAATCTTACAGCAGTTATTGTAGGTAGTGGAGAAGTTGCGTTTACTTTTGAATAAAATTAATAAAGAATTTAGTGGACAAAAAACCATTTCTTATTTTAGATAGGAAGTGGTTTTTTACATGTAATTAAACTTGTGATATGTTTCAAAACTTAATAATATAAACAAAGTTTTTAAATTTTTATTAATAATTCCTTAAATAAGAAGTTGATTTTAAATAATGCATTATATTTATTGTAAAATAGATATTAAGGTGAGAATTATTATTGGGGGAGGATGTGAATATTTGTTAAGCATAAATAGAAAATCAAATATAAGGATTAAAAAAAAGAGATCTATTAAACGAAAAATTAAAGTTTTGTTTATATTAATATTTATTATTTCATACATTACTTTGTACTTTGGTAGTTTTAACAATAATAATATGATAGATGATAGAAAACATTTATCTAATGATGTGCTTAAATACAAGCCCTTAGTAGAAAAGTATGCTAGTGAGTATAAAATTTCAGAATATATTAATTATCTTCTTGCAATTATGCAAATAGAATCAGGAGGAGTAAAAAAGGATGTTATGCAGTCAAGTGAATCAGTAGATTTAAAGCCTAATACTCTTAACGAAGAAGATTCAATAAAGCAAGGGTGTAAGTATTTTTCTGAACTTCTTTCATTAGCAAAGAAGAAGGGCTGTGATATTAAGTCTGTTATTCAATCTTATAATTATGGAAAAGGGTTCTTAGATTATATAGAGAAAAAAGGTCATACATATAGTTTTGAGCTAGCAGAGAAATTTGCAGAAGAAAGCTCTAAGGCTGTAAAGGTAGATTATAAAAATCCTATAGCTATTAAAGCTAATGGAGGATGGAGATATAAATATGGCAATATGTTTTATGTAGACCTTGTTAATGAATATATAGATTAGTGAAGATATAAATACAAGAGATATTCATGAAATGGGAGAGAGAAAATTTATGAAGGTGAAAAAAATTACTAAACTTATATCAGTATATTTACTGGTTTTGAGTGCATGTGCAGGATGCAGTATTAGTGAACAAGATTTGGATAAAATCCAAGGTGCTATATCGCCATATGTAGAAGAAGAAAAAAGTGATGCTATATATGAAGTTTTAGGAGAAAAATTAATTATAGATAGTGATATTAGTTCTTTAAAAATAGTAAGGGGAAGTAGCGAAAATATAGAAGTTTCTATGGTTAAAAAATTAGGTGGTAGTGATGAAGAGGCACTTAAGGAAGAAATAAAAAAGGTAAACTTATCTTATGAAGCAGGCAAGTTAAATATATCATCAAAAATATCAGATGCTATTGCTACTTCAAATACTATTAGAACTACCATTAAGATTCCTAATAAAATAGAATATATAGAAATTTACGATGATTTAGGAGAAGTTGAGTTAGATGGGGATTATAAAAATCTTAATGTAAAGTTGAATATAGGTGAATTTTCTTATACAGGTGAAGCAAAGAATTGTGATGTAAATGTAAATACAGGTGATATAAATTTAGATTTGAAAAAGGTAGAAAAGGATTATGTTTATAATGCTACAGCAGAAGTAGGAGATATAAAGATAAAATTACCTTATGAAAGCAAAATAAATTTAAATAAAGAATGTAGTGGTGATGAATTTATTTCAAAAGGAATGACAATAGATAAAGATGGCGCAGCATTTAATGTTAAAACAGATATAGGTGATATTGAAATTGGTAGTAATTAATATTTTTAACTTTAGTTTGGGGAGCAGCGAAGATAGGGATTTGGGCATATGACCAATATGATACTAATCATAATTATAAAGATATTAGTTTCAATGAAGAGTATAAACTTGACACCAATATAAATACAATCAAAGAAGGAATTCCTTATGCTATTAAGAAAGATTTAGATGCTAATGCAGTAGTATATTTAGATATGAGTAGTAATAGTATTACAAAATTCCAAGTTAGTTATGGCACATCTAAACAATTATTAGGGGGAGAGCCTTATTTAGAGTTAGATAAATGGAAAATGGATTTAGGTAAAGCTATTGATATATTTATGAATAAAATGAGAGAAAATGGAATAGTGGATTATAAAGCTAGTAATATAATTATAAGATGTTTTAAAGAAAGCTTAGAAGTAGCTTTATTGACTGATGGAGATATACAGGTGAAATTAAATATGATGAAGGTAGTGTATATTTAACAGATAGCTATTCATATATAAGTCAAAAAGGTGATGGAGAAAAGTCTTGTAATAATAGAAAAATGAAAAAGATTTTTAATGTGCCAGAAAATTATGATGAATTTTTATCTGGTGGTGAAAAGGTAAAAATGAGAGTAGTAAATTAGACCATGTGTGTACAGAAATTGCAGAGATAGAAGATGGAAAGCTTAAGATGTATAAAGGAAATTATAGTGAGTATTTAGATTTAAAAGAGAAGTATATAAAAATTCAGAAGAGGGAGTATGAAAAGTACGTCCATGAAAAGCAAGGTTAAATAGTGCCATAGGAGAAAAGGAGCATTTAAGGGATAGGATAAAGAAAGCCCCTAAGGAAAAGGAAAAGATAATAATTAATATTAATGAAGGTACTGAGGTAGCCGCTAAGAACTTGGTTGAGATTAAGGTAGCGAAAAGTGTTAAGGTAGGGTACTTTGATCAAAGTCAAAATATATTGGAGGATGATAAGAGTATTTTGGAAAACATTATAAATGATTCTAAGTTTGATGAAAGTTT
>SVCL01000041.1 GCA_015058405.1 Clostridium sp. | reverse complement strand
TCCTTAGTGATTTTTTCAATTACTTGTTGTATAATGTTCATGAGGTTAGCTCCTTTGTATGTTTTTTTTGGTTGTAATTTAATAATAACATACGGAGCTAGTCTCTTTTATTTTTTTCCTACAGTAATTTTACACTAAGAGTATTTTTATGCCATCTTATAAATAAATATCTGAAAACTCTACCTCTAACTGTTCTACCCTACTTCTTTTTCCTACTTCATAATCTTTCTCTTCTATATCTAATATAGCTATAGGTAATGTAACTATAAAATTAGACCCACAACCTAAATCACTTTCCAATCTTATATTTCCCCCATGAGCTCTGACTAAATAGTTAACTAAATCTAGCCCTATTCCACTACCTGAATACTCATTCTTTTTATTTTGAGACGATTGGACAAATCTATTAAATATATCTTTTTGTTCTTCCTTAGGAATTCCTATCCCTTCATCTTTTACCGATATTTCTATAACTTCATCTTCAACTTGAACATTCACAAGTATATTTCCATGCTTAGGAGAAAATTTAATTGCATTTGATAATAAATTCATTATAATTCTATCCATAGCAGCTGGATCTACTGCACATTCAAATTCCTCCACATTAGTATCGAATATTACTTTTATATCTTTTTCTTCTGCATATTTTTCAATAGAAGTAACTATGCTCTCTATAAAACTTATGATTTCTACATTATATCTTTTTAAGTTATAATAATTTTTTTCAAGTTTAGAAGCATCAATTAAATTATCTATTAATTTAACAATCTTTAGACTATTTCTTCTAATGATATCTCTATATTCTTTTCTTTTATCTTCTATTACACCATCTTCAGATTTTCTTTCGTATTTTAAGCATTGCAATACACTCAAGATTACATTAATTGGACTTCTTAAATCGTGTGATATATTTAATAGAAAATTTTCCTGTAAATCTTTTGTTCTTTTTAGATCATGCACTAATTTAACCAACTCTACTTTACTTAAGTTTTCAATATCCTTATTTACTAACCCTTCATTTAATTTCATTTTATCTATAATCCCTTTCTAAATTAGACATAAATTAATTTCCAAAATTTTACTAATATCGTATTTCTATAATAACACACCGTAAAACTTAAAACAACCTAAATTGACAATTATTAGGAGTGTTTTGTAAAAAAATACTTCTTTTTTTGAAAAAGATTATTTTTTTATCATTATAAGTTAAAATCAGCGCTACTTCCCTTTAATGATGTTGTTATTTCAAGTTTTGCTTCAATTCTATCTTTTAGTTCAGGAACGTGTGAAATAATCCCCACTAATCTACCACCTTTTTGTAAATCTAATAAAGAATTTATAGCATTTTCTAATGACTCTGGATCCAAACTCCCAAATCCCTCATCAATAAATATTGTATCTAACATAATTCCCCCAGAATTAGATTGAACTACATCAGATAATCCAAGTGCTAAAGCTAAAGAAGCTTTAAAACTTTCACCACCTGATAAAGTTTTTACATGCCTGTTCTTACCTGTATAATTATCATACACTTCTAATTCTAAACCTTGTTGCGAATTTCCCTTTCCCTTATCCTCTTTTCTTCTTAATATGAATCTTTCTCCTGTCATTTTAGAAAGCCTCAAGTTAGCTGAATCTATAATTTCTTGGAAATAAGATGCTAAAACAAATCTTTCAAATGTTATATAAGGACTTCTTTTCCCATTTGATAAATATGCTAATTCTCCAACTACCTTATACTTTTCTTCTTTATCCTTAACTTTAATTTCTATATCCTTTATTTCATTTAATATGTGAGAATTATTGCTAATAACTGAATATATATCTCTATACTCATTATCAATTACACGCTCTTCTCCCTTTTCCTTATCTATATTTTCCTTTAACTCTGTTATATCTTGATATTTTATGTCCTTAGTCTTTTCTTCAAGTTCTTTCTTTCTATCCTGCAAAGATTTAATTAGTTCATTATAATTAATTATTTCCTCATTAATTTTTTCTTCTTCTAAAATTAATTCTTTTATTTCCTTATACTCGTCATAACTCTTAAATCCACACTTATCTATCTTGTCTTTAACTCTATCTTTACTTTCTTTTATATCATCTTCTAATTCTTTTAATATCCTCTCAACTTCTATTTTTTTAGCCCTTTCAGATGATAACTCATTACTTAAATTATTTACTTTTTCTGTAGCAACTTTTAATGATTTTTCATACTTTTCTACCATATCATCTAATTCTTTTATTTTTAAATTTAATATATTTATGGACCTTATATCTTCTGGAACTTCATTTTCTAAAGTCTTTAATATCTCTTCTTCACCTTTAAGTTTCCCAAAAAGACTAGTATATTCTTCTGATATTTCTAATACTAAATTTTCCTTTTGTTCTATTTCTTTATCTATATTTTCTAATGCCCTACTTATATCTTTTTTATTTATAATCTTATCTTCTACAACCTTTAATTCTTCTTTTAAAGATTTAAGAGTCACATTTAATTTTTTACCTTCATCTAAAACTTCATTTTCAGTTTCTTTATCATAAGTTTTATTTGTTCCAATATCTTTTAACTCTTTATTTATCACATCATTAATTAATGTTTCAATTGTTGTTTTTATTTCTCTCATTTCTAATAGAATGTTATTATAGTCATTTTGATATTTTTCAAATATATTTTTACTTTCTTTTAATTCCTTTTCAGTTGGAACATCTAACATTCTCTTTGCTGGATTTGGATGAGACAATGATCCACAAACTGGACAAGGTTCTCCTTCATGAAGATTAATGGCTAATACGCCAGCTTGATCTTTCATATAACATTCTTGCTTGCTTTCAAAGTCAACTTTGTACTTTTTATATAAATCTTCTTTTACTAAAAAATCTTTCTTAAGTTTTTCATATCTTTCTTCTTGTTTATTTAAATCCAATATATTCTTATATAATTGTCTAACCCGCTTTATTAATTTGTCCTTATCAGAAATCTCTTTCTCTAACACTATTTTTCTCTTCTCTAATTCTGATATTTCTTTAATTAACTCATCATTTTCTTTCTTCTTTTTCTTTAAATCTTCTAATGACTTCTTAGAAATATCCCCTACCTTTTTATTAGATTCTATCTTCTCTTTCAAAAGCTTTATAGAATTAATCTTCTTATCAAATTCTGCTATCTTAGGCATCTTTTCTTTTAGAGAATTTATTTGTTCTAATATTTTTATCTTCTTATCTTTTTTTGCATCTTCTTCTGCTAATTTATCTTTAGCTTTAATTAATTCCCCTTCTAAAGCTTCTATTGTTTTTTTACATACTTCAAATTCTTTATTCCTTAATTCACTATTATCAAACTTTTTATTTAGCTCATCTTCTATATAAGCAATTTCTTTTCCTTTGCTTATCTTTTTTAAAACTTCTTCCTTTTCACTTATATAATCTTTCTTTTCTAAAAGCTCCTCAAACCTAGCTATAACAAACTTTTTCTCATCTATAAGCTCATTATTTCTTTCAGCTTTTACTCTCTGTTCCTGTAGCTTTTCAATTTTACTTCTTTTCTCACTTAAAGACTTTTCTACATTTTTACCTTTAGCCTTTAAGTTTTTAATAAGCTCTTCTATTTTTGAAATAATGCTAGAAAACTCAAAATAATCATCTACAATAATAGGCTCATCACTTTTTATATTTTTTACATTTGTTAATACTCTATCCTTTGATTTTTCTAAATCCTTATATAGTAATTTAGACTTATCGTTTAATAGAGATTGTATTTTTTCATATGAATATGTTCCAAATATCTTTCTAAATATTACTTCCCTTTCCCTTGAATCTGCTAATAAAAGCTTTTTAAATTCTCCTTGAGGTAGCATTACTATTTGTTTAAATTGATCTTTGTTAATCCCAAGTAATTCAATTATTTTATTAGTAACATTGTTAGTTCCTGTTCTAACCTTTCCATCTGGTAATACTAATTCAGCCTCAGAACCTTGATTAGTAAAACCTTCTCCTTTAACCTTAGGTCTTAATTGCTGAGGAATTCTTTTTATGCTATATACTTTTCCTCTTAGCTCAAAATCCAACTCTACAAAAGTCAATCTGCTACTATCCGCAAAATCACTTCTTAAAGAATCATTTTCTCTTGTACTTCCACTAGCCTCTCCAAATAAAGCATAGCTAATAGCATCAAATATGGTTGTCTTTCCAGCTCCTGTAGCGCCAGTAATTAAAAATATATTTTTACCATTTAACAAATCAAAATCTATAACTTCCTCATTTGCATATGGTCCAAAAGCTGACATAACTAATTTTTTAGGTCTCATATATTAAAATTCCTCCTTTCCTAAAACTTCTCTTATTACATCTTTTATTAGTTTCTCTTTTTCTTCAGTAAATTCACCGCTGCCTAATCTTTCATAATATTCTTTAAATAAATCTAGTTCTGATTTACTTTTATATTCTCCAGATGCCGCAGTAATACTATCATCACCACGTTTACTAACATCTCTTTTTAAAAGCATAACATTAGGATATACTGCTCTTAACTTTCCTATAGGATCCATCAATTCACCTTCATCTGTTAATATTGCTTGGATGTAATCTTCATTGTCTTTCTCGTCTTCTTTAGCTGCCTTTATAAGTTCTTCTATTGGTCCTTTAATTATCCTCATATCTCTTAATGGTTTTAATTCTTCTTGTTTTATACTAACTTCCTTATCTTCATTAAACTCAACTATAGTTACACCTTTTTTATGATTAATTTCAGAAAAAGAATACTTTAATAAAGATCCTGAATATCTTATAGTTTCCTTACCTACCTTTTGCCTGCCGTGTAGATGTCCTAAAGCTACATAATCAAAGCTTTTAAATATTTCCCCGGAAATTAAGTCTGTTCCTCCAATGGATAAAGGTCTTTCTGAATCAGATATTTCTATTTCTGCTGCTTCGTATTTATTTTCTTCCTCACATTCTAAAGCTTCTTCTCTTTTTAAAGTTACATATCCATGAGCTACAGCAACATTTATTTCATCAGTATCTATGCTTTCTTCTATTCTTGAGACAATCTTTTTCATTGCATCATTATGATCTTTTATTTCTGGATCCTTATACTTCTTCCTTAAAACTGCCGGATCAACATAAGGAATTAAATAAAAATTAACTTTTTGATTTTCATCATTAAAAGATATCTTTTCTATATCCTCTTCTATAACTCCTGATATATATAATCCTTGTTTTCTTAATATTTCGCTACCAAAAGAAACTCTTTCCGCACTATCATGATTTCCTGCAATAGCTAATATCTTAACCTTATTATCTATTAATATCTTTTTAAAAACATCATTAAGTAATTCTACTGCTTCTACTGGTGGAATTGATCTATCATAAATATCTCCTGCTATAACTAAAGCATCTGGTTTTTCTTTTTCTATTAAACTTATCAAGCTACTTAAGATATATTTTTGATCTTCTATCATTGAAAATTCATTTACAATTTTGCCTATATGCCAATCTCCTGTATGGATTATTTTCATAAACTATTCCTCTACTTTCTGAAATATTATTAAAACTGTATCAAAGTATAAATTCAAAAACTTATAACTTTGATACAGTTTTATTATAGTTTTATATCATCTTCATTTTGTATTTTTATATGTCTAATAAGTAAATAAGTATAAGCTAAAGTCCCTATCATTATAGCTGTATCAAAATTAACATCTGGAATTATTATGTTTAATATCAATACTAAAATGTTAGGTAAAGTGAAAGCATATATACTTAATGATATTAATTCTTTTACTGCTAAATTAGATTTTAATAATCTGCTTGGTATCATAGTTAAGAAAGCAATAATCACTGATAAAGTTATGCAAAAAATAAAATCTTTCATAATCATCAAAGAAATAATTACTCCTATAGTAGTCCATCTAATACTATCTAAATATTGAATTGCGCTATTATTATTTGTAATATAATTAGAATTCATTTCTGAATATTTAAATTCTAATCTACTAGCACTTATTTCATCTCCTAAGCCTGACTTTGCTACAACTCCATCTTGTAATATTATAAGATATGCACCTTCATTACTAATATCACTTTCTATAGATTCTACATCATTAAGTGTAACATCCTTATCTACATAAATAGATATTTCGCTCTTTCTAACTTTTATAGGTGATGTCTGTATATCTAACTTATTATTTTCTATTGTAAATTGATATTTGTCATCTTTTAAATAATCAATAGTACTTTCTAAATAATTATTGAATTTAATAGTTTGAATAAACCCTCTAGCCCCACCAACAATTATGCTTAAAAATAAAGCATATACTATAGCTCTTGTTAATCCTTCTTTTATAAAATTCCTAAAAGAATCAACATCATATATTGAATAAAAAAACTTCTTAATTACATTTGACTTTTTATTCATACTTCCTAAAGCCCCTCCTTATACTATATACGTTATATTTTACCCCCTATTTATAAGTTAATTCAATATCCCTACTAAAAAATGTTTAACATATTATTTTTTTGGTAATACTTTTAAATGTATTTATTTTTTTAGGAGGAAGTGTTTAGTATGAAGAAAAGATCTTCACTTACTTTTATGACAAATAGCAAACCCAAAAATAATTTTAAGCTTTCTCTTTTGAGTGGTTCCATGATACTTGTTTTAACTAGTATTATTATATACGAGTTTTTTTCATATAAAGTTTTATTCAACAACTTTAAAACACAATTTGATAATAATAAATTTTCTAATGCAAATACATTATTAATAACAAAAGGAAATTTTAATCCTTTTAAATCATTATTTTTAGAAACAGATTTATCAAAATACTTAAATACAAAATTAGATAACATATCATCAAATAATGATTCTAATTTGCTCAACGAAATTCAAAGGTATTCTGAAGTTACAAATTGTAATAGTGATGTTTTAAATAAACTTAATATTACATATGAAAATGGAGTAAACTTTTTTAATGAAAAAAAATATATTCAAGCTTATAATATATTTTCAAAAATTAAATTTACAGACAATAATTTTTCAAGTTCTATTGAATATATACGTATTTGTAAAAAAAATATAATTACTGAAGTCCTAACCCAAGTAAATAATCTATGTAAAGATTCAAAATATGATGATGCTTTAAATCTTTTATGTAGTGTAAATTATATAGTCGGAGATAATCAAGACATAGTTTCAAAAATAGAAGAATTAAAAATATATACAAATAATTATTCTTATAAAGGTGAAGATTTAGCTACATCTGCTTCTGCAGATGTCTCTAAAGTAGCATCAGTAAATATAAATAAATTATCTTTAGATAGTCATACTCCCTTTTTAATTCAAGTTGACTTAACTAATCAAGTAACTAATATTTTTAAAGGTAAAAAGAATTCTTGGAACCTTATAAAAACATTCTCCTGTTCTTCAGGAATTCAAGGTGAAGATACTCCTACCGGTACTTTCACTATTAAAGAAAAAGGAGATTGGTTTTTTTCAGAACGCTATAAACAAGGGGGTAAGTATTGGGTACAATTTTCAGGAAATTACTTATTTCATTCATTACCTTATGCTAAGGATAAATCGACAATTGTAGATTTTACTTTAGGTAAACCTGCTTCTCATGGATGCATAAGACTTAGAGAATTAGATTGTAAATGGATTTATGATAATATTCCAAAAGGAAGTAAGGTTATTATTCAATAACTTCTTAACCTTACTTAAGATATATTCTATAATATATTTAAATAGATATAGGGAGGTATTATATGAATATGACTATTCCTAAGAACGTTAAATATATTATTGATACACTATATTCTCACGGTTATGAAGGATTTATGGTAGGCGGATGTATAAGAGATAAATTATTAAATAAAGAACCTATGGATTATGATATAGCAACCTCTGCACCACCTGAAATAACTCAAAAGCTATTTAGCAAAACTATTCCAACAGGATTGCAACATGGAACTATAACTATCTTAATTGATAATATTCCATATGAAGTTACTACTTATAGGGTTGACGGTACCTACTCAGATAATAGGAAACCTGATAAAGTAACCTTTGTTTCAAGTATAAAAGAAGATTTAGCTAGGCGCGATTTTACTATTAACGCTTTTGCTTATAATCACAAAGAAGGATTAATAGATTACTTCTCTAGTAAAGAAGACTTAAATAATAAAATAATACGATGCGTTGGCATTCCAGATAAGCGTTTTAAAGAAGATGCTTTAAGAATGTTAAGAGCTATAAGATTTAGTTCGCAGCTTAACTTTGATATTGAAGAAAATACTTTTAAATCAATTAAAGATAATTCATCTTTAATTACAAGTATAAGTAATGAAAGAATACGATCAGAACTTTCAAAAATATTACTAAGTAATAATGCTTATTTAGGTATATATAACTTACAAGTTACAGGTTTATTGAAATATATTTTTCCTTTTGAATTACATTTGGATGATAAAATAGATAATCTTCCAAAGGAATTACCCTGTAGATTAAGTTATTTATTTGTAGGAGTTAAATCAAATGAAGCTTTAGATATTTTAAAAAAGCTTACATTTGATAATAAAACTATAGATAGTGCTATAAAGATACTTGATTTTTATTCTAATTTGGGTTTATGTTCAAGTAAAGCTGATTGTAAAAAATTAATAAATAAAGTAGGTCATACTAATATTTTCACTTTGCTTAAATTCTATGAAGTTTTAAATTCTATAAATTTATCTAACTTAGAATTAATGATTAATACTATTTTTAATAATAATGAAGCACTTATAATTAGAGACTTAAATATAAATGGTAATGATTTAAAACGTGAATTAAATATATGTGGAAAAAATTTAGGTACTACATTAAATTATTTATTAGATGAAGTTATAGATGAAAATGTAACAAATGAATATTCAGAACTTCTGAATAAAGCTAAAGAATTAAATGAAAAAAGTGCCTTATAAATGGCACTTTTTCTATATAAGCATTTCCTTATCTAAATAGAACAAATACAAATAACTTTCATTTACCTTTTTACCCGTTATCTTTTCTAATGCATCCTTATAATAATTAATCTGAACTAAATACTTCTTTATCATTTCATCTTCATTACCTTTTTCCACATAGTCAGTTTTATAATCTAATAATATTAAATTATCTCCTTCATAGAAGAAACAGTCTATAACACCTTGAAGTCTAACTTTTTCACTTTCCAAAGATTTAGATAAAGTATCATCAGTTTCAGTAACGCTTATTTCAGTATAAAAAGGTAATTCTCTATAAATCTCATTTCCACTACTAAATGCATCCAACAATCTTTTACCAAGATTACTCTTAAAGAAATTCAATATTTTATTAGGCCTAATAGACTTAAATTCTTCTGCACTTAATAATTCTCTATCTACTAATTCTTTAAGCTGGTCTTTTATTTCACCTAATGTATTAACTCTAGTCAAATCTAGCTTTTGCATAACAAAATGCATAGCAGTACCTCTTTCAGCTGCAGTTATTCCTTTTTCCTCTTGCAAGAATTTAGGTTTTATTTCTATTTTTTCTTTAAATAAATTTTCACTATCTAGCTCTTCTAATTCTTCATAATTTTTCTTCTTTAAATCAGAAACAGAAAAGTTACTTTTCATAGTTGTGGATTCTTTAAATTTATAAGAAAATCCTAATCTTCTTTCTATTTCTTTATCCACAGCTTCAACTTCAGAATTTATCAACAGGTTATCTTCATCAATTTTATCCACAAGCTCGTCATTTTTATCCCCAATTAATTCTGATTTTGTCCATATCCTAGTTTTCCATGTGGATAAGTCATCTTTTATAGAGATATCCACAGGTCCTAACATTTCTCTTAAACTTTCACCATCTCTATGTTTACAAATAGCCATTCCAATCCAATCTAAATAGGATTTCCCTTTAAGAACTTCTGAAGAACTAATAACATCTTTTTCTATACTAGCTACACTGCAACAATTTTTTATCCACTTCTCTACATTAGAAGTAGCACCTGTTATTATTAATTTCTCTTTAGCTCTAGTAAATGCAACATAAAGAATTCTCATTTCTTCTGATAAAGTTTCAAGTCTTATTCTTTGTTTTATAGCTTCTTTAGGTAAAGTACTATAACTTACTCTTCTTTCTAAATCAACTAAATCTGGTCCAAATCCAAGTTCTTCGTGATATAAAATATTTTTATTTAAATCCATTAAATTAAATTGCTTTCCTGAACCTGCTAAAAATACTACAGGAAATTCAAGACCTTTACTCTTATGAATACTCATAATTCTAACAACATCTTCATTCTCTCCTAATATCTTTGCACTTCCCATATCCCCAGAAGATTTTCTAAGCTTATTAATGAAATTGATAAAGTTAAATAATCCTTTAAAACTTGTTTGTTCATATTGCTTTGCTCTTTGAAAAAGAATTCTTAAATTTGCCTGTCTTAAAACACCATTTGGCATAGCTCCAACATACCCATAATAAGCAGTATCCATATATAAAAACCAAATAAATTCATCTATTGCTGTATAAACAGCTCTTTCTCTCCAGCCTTCTAATCTTTCTAAAAAAGAAATACATTTTTCTTTTAAAGTTAAGTCTTCTTCATAAAATTCTGATGCTATTGTTTTTATATTTTCATAAAAATATCTTTCCTTATTAATAAGTCTAATATCAGCTAACTCATCAAGAGTAAAGTTCATTATTGGTGACCTGAGTAATGCTATCATAGGAACATCTTGCATAGGATTATCTATAACTTTTAATAAAGACATAATTGTTCTTATTTCTATAGATTCAAAATATCCTGAACCTGTATCCGCATAAACTGGAATTCCTTGAGCTCCTAATTCATCTAAAAATACTTCTGACCAGTTTTTAGTTGCTCTTAATAAAATAACAATATCCTTATACGTAACAGGTCTATATTCTCCAGTTTCCTTATCTAATACTTTGAATACTTCCCCTTCTTTTTTAGATAAAAGTTTTTTTATTCTTTCAGCTACTATTCTTGCTTCTAGATTAACAGCACCTATATCTTCTTCAATATCATCATCAGATAATTCAGCCTCATTTTCCTCTTCATCATCTTCCGATTTTACCCCTGACTTATCTAATATATGAAGCTCAACTTCTCCTCCTGTAATAACATTATCCTCTTCAATATCTTTATAATTTGCACCTAAATTAAGAGCTTCCTCATCTGTATACTCAAGTTCTCCTACTTCCTTGGACATAATTTGTTTAAAAATATAATTAACAGCATTTATAACTTCAAGCCTACTTCTGAAATTCTTATATAACTGTATTTTTCTATTTTTCCCTTCATCTTTAGAATAGGTTCTATACTTATCTAAAAATAATTCCGGTTTTGCCTGCCTAAACTTATAAATACTTTGCTTAACATCTCCAACCATAAATACATTAGGATCATCTGTATATTTTCTAGAAACTAAATCAATTATTGCTTCTTGAACACTATTGGAATCTTGGTATTCATCAACTAAAACTTCATCAAAATATTCCTTAAAATTATCAGCAACATTAGCCCCTTCTACAGTTAATATTTTTAAACATAAATGCTCTAAGTCATTAAAATCTAGTGCACCTTTACTTTTCTTAGCTTCAGAAAATCTTTCTTCAAATTCTATAACAAGCTCTGTAAGTTCCTTCATATAAGGATACGATTCCTTCACTGATAAGAACATATCATCAGGTGGCATAAAGAATATATCTTCATTAAGTTTACCTATCTTTTTCTTAATTACATTTCTAATATCTTTAACTCTTTCTTGAGCTTCTGGATCTGAAACATTATTTTTTCTAACAGTTTTAAGCTTAGAAAACTTAGTACTTACTAAGGATTTATATATAGAATCTAGCCCTTCTTCAAGAGATTCATTTATATTTTTTAAAGACATCATATCCATATCCAAGTTTTCTAAATATGGCTCTAACCCCTCAACTTCATTACATATATCTATAGCCTTTTCTAACATATTTATTAGAGCAGTAATCTCAAGTTTAAGATTTTCCACTAAAATCTTTACCCATTCAGTTTCTGAAAGTTCCTCTTTACTTTGTATATTAAAAGCTTCAGCCTTTTCTCTAAGCCACTTTTCTGGCCAAGGCCCACTCATAGCAAACCTATATAAATCTAAAACTATTTCCTTTACCTTTTCATCATCACGAGTTCCACTATAAGCCTCAATTAAATTTAAAAATTCAACTTGTTCTTCCTCATACTTATCTTCAAATAATTCATCTATAATTTCTCCCTTAAGTAAAGTTCCTTCAGTTTCATCTAATATTCTAAACCCAGGATCAAGATTTATTATGTGAAAATTATTTTTAATTACATCCAAACAGAAAGAATGCATAGTAGTTATATTAGCCCTACTTAATAGAGTTAATTGTCTTTGTAAGTTTTTAGAGTTTGGATTCACCTCTAAAGCCTTTGTTATAGCACTTGCAATTCTTTCCCTCATTTCAGCAGCTGCTGCACTTGTAAAAGTTACTACTAACAACCTGTCTATATCAACAGGATTCTCTTCATTAGTTATAATTCTAATTATTCTTTCAACTAATACTGCAGTTTTACCTGAACCTGCTGCAGCTGCAATTAATAAATTGCATTTTCTAGTCTCAATTGCTTTTAATTGTTCATCCGTCCATTTAGTTTTGCTCATAATTAGAACCTCCTTTAACAGCTTCTTTCATTCTTCTCCATATTTCCTCTTCATCTTTTTTTACTACAAGCTTATATTTATTATCCTTTATACTAGTATCAAACTGACATATAGCTGAATAATCACAGTACTCGCAATAAGCTGTAGATTGATTCTTACAAGGCTCTATTTTTATCTTTCCACTAAGCATATCTTCACATAACTCAACCATTTTATTGCCTACATATTCTCTTAATACGTTAAATTGATCTTCTGTAACTACAGAACTATTGGCTGAAAAATCTCCATCTTTCTTAAAAGTTGCTGGAATAACAAGAGAATAAGTTTCCATATTATTATCCATAGCTCTAACAAGCTCAGCATCTTTTAATAAAAGCCCATTCATTTTTAACTTTTGAAGAACTTGCTCTCTTATTTCTTCATCTTCTAACTCAGTTTTGCTTTTGATTATAGGATCATCAATTCTAAAATAAAGAATAGCTCCTGGCATTGCTTGATTTTTTAAAATATACTTTGAATTTCTAAGTATAGCATCCAAGTAAACTAACAACTGTATTTGAAGTCCATAATACAACTCATTCAAATCAAATTTTTTTGCACCAGACTTATAATCTATAACTCTTACATAAGTATTTCCGTTCATCTCTAAAGTATCTATTCTATCTATTCTTCCAGTTAAAAATACTTCTTCTCCAGAAGGTAAACTTAACTTAATAGGTGCTCCATCATTATAACTTCCAAAAACAAATTCATTGCTAAATACCTCAAACTGACCTCTTCTCATTTGCTCAGAAATTACAGATACAGACTTTGTAATAACTCTCTTAAATCTATTAGTAAAATACTTATATCTTTTACTACTATTAAGAATTGAGCCTCTATCTTCTTTTAACTTAGTTTCAACTAAATCACCAACTATCTTCCTGCACTTATCTGCGTTCAATTCTGACCATGCTATCTTTTCTCTTTTAATTTTATTAGTAAATTCATCTAATATATCAT
The DNA here is from genome assembly GCA_015058405.1 of Clostridium sp. GTDB lineage: Bacteria > Bacillota > Clostridia > Clostridiales > Clostridiaceae > Clostridium. Next base: position 3,730 of record SVCL01000041.1, on the reverse strand, counting down.
GCATAAAAGAACCTAAATCAGGTGCAGTAAACTCATATATTTTTCTGTCCTTAGCCTTTAAGCCATACTGAATGAAATAAGAAAATGGGCATTCTGCATATTTCTCAAGTCTAGAAACACTAAATAATAACCTATTTCCATTAGTGCTATATAAGTCTTTAATCTTATCTCGATCCATAATATCTCCGGTATTACTATAGTTTAAGCCTTCAAATACATTTCCTGATTTGTTCTTAAATTCTTCCTTAGACTTATACCATGCAAATACTTCTTTCCAATACTCTTCTATAACTTCATTTTCATAGCTTCTTCTTAAAGCTAATATAAGTTTATTAAAAGTTGGAATAGGAGCTACTATTTCAGAATACTTATCTCTTCTATCTCTTAGATTATAGATTTCACTTTCCTCAATTAACCTTGGGAAAATTCTTTTTATCCTTGGAATAATAATAGATGGTCTTAATGATTTCCCTTCAAAATCAGCCATAGGATAACTAATCATCAAGAACTTACTTGCTAGAGTAATAGCAGTATAAACCATAAATTGCTCTTCAAAAACTTTAGCCCTTGTAGTTGATGATAACTCTACTCCAAGATCTTTAAGAATATCTCTATCTCTATCCGAAAGTATTCCTTCTTCCTTATTAGCAGCTGGTAAAACTCCATCATTAACTCCTATAATAAATAAAGCTATAACTTCTCTACCCTTTATTCTAGCTATATCCCCTACATTGACTTGATCTAAAGCTACTGGAATAACACCTATCTCCTTACTTTCAAAACCAGCAAGTAAAATCTTATAAAATTCCATAACTTCTACAACATCATTACCCATAACTTCTACAGCTTGATTTAATATATCCATTACAATCTCAGGTACTTGTTCATATTCCTTAACTTTATTTTGTAATCCTATTTCCTCAAACTTCTTAATCCATTCCTCAATAGTATCAAAAACATTTAATTCCACTAAAAACTCATATATAGACGTACAAATTTTTCTTACATTCTTACCTTTTTCTATAGACTTATGAAACTTTAATAGTGGCTCACGAACTCTAATCATTATGTTAATGATATCCTCTTCCTCAGAACCTTCTTCCACTGAAAGTTCTGAAGTCCACTTATATCCTTTGATTCCATTAGCTAAAACATAATTTTCAAGTACATCAATCTCTTCTCTAGATATATTAACTAATCCACTCTTTAAATACTTAAATACAGTTTCATAAGACCAATTTCTAAGATGTATTTCTATAGCTGATAAAATTAAAATAACCATAGGATTATTTAAAATATCAATTTTTTTATCTAAGAAGAAAGGAATATTGTACTGATTAAATATAACAGTAGTTATTTTTTCATAAACATCAATATCTCTACAAACTACTGATATATCTCTGTATCTATAATTTTCATCTCTTACAAGCCTTATTATTTCCTTAGCCACTGCTTCTATTTCATCATAAGAGTTATTTGCTTTATATAATCTCATTGTATCTACTTTATTATTATATTTTTTAAATGGATAAGTAAAAAAGTACTTTTCAAGATGACTAAGCTCCTTATTATCTTTGAACCTATAATTAATATCTTTATTAAGATCAATTGGCTCCATGTAACTTATATTATTATCCTTCATCATCTGCAAAATCTTATATTCTGTTGACTTTATTGAATTAAAAATATCAGTTACTTCTTCATCAGATTCATTTTTCACACTATCCATACAAAGAGTTATATTTACAGTTTTACATTGATTAGCTAAACATCTAATTATCTCTATCTGTTGTGGAGTAAAAGTTGTAAATTCATCTATCCAAACCTCTGCACCTTCATATACTGGATTAGTTCTAAGTTTTTCAGCTAATAAAGTTAATTCGTCGTCTCCATCAATTAAATTTTCAGCTATATTTGTGTTAAAATTTTCATATATCAAAGATAAATCCATTAACTTATCTTTTAAGTCCTTATCCTCTATATTCTTCAAACTATCATTAAGATTTTCTGGCAGTATATTATACTTTTTAAACTCAGTTATAGTTTTAGAAATTATGTCTGTAAATCCTTGTTCCTTCGATACTCTATTAAAATAATGTAAACTTTCTTCTCCCTCTTGAAGAATTTTATGAATAAGCATATTTCTACCTGAGTCCTTCATTCTATCATGAACTCTTCCACCACATTCTTCAAAAATTCTATGTGCCATTCTTTTAAAACTAAAAACCTTAGTTCTCAGTAATGACTTTTCGCCAGCCTTTCTTAAAAGTAAGGTTTCTCTTTGAAAAGTATACTGTTCTGGAACTATATAAATAAGTTCATTTTTAGTTTCCTTCTCTATCTTCTTCTTTATTTGATCTATACAAAAATGACTTTTTCCACTTCCTGCTCTACCGTATATAAATCTTATACCCATAGTTTTTATCTCCTAATATATCTAATTAATAACTTAATTCTATAAACTAATATAAAATACCTTTTATTATCTATTAATTAGATTTAACTATTTTTTTAATATCTAAACATTTTATTTAATAACAAAAGACTATTGTATAATGAAAAAATATCACTATACAATAGCCTTATTTAACTTATTTGATCATCTTCTAACCAGTTTGAAACATCGTGTTTTCCCAATACTATCTTAGATAACTTTGTATTTGAGCTTACTACTGGATCTGGTTTAGAATCTATTTTTGATGTATTTCCTGTTTTTGTAGTTATAGCCTTAACCGAAAGACTTCTAGGGTTTGTACCACTTTCGTTTAAATCAGTAATTTTATCATCTTTTATAATAAAACTTTCACCCTTATTAGCTTCAGCAGTATATATACCCTGAAAAGATTCTTCATCACCAAGAGTTACTGGTATATTTGCCTTAGAAGCATCTAATGTTACTATTATAGCACCTTTTCCTATTGGTAAATTAAATGCATCAGTTTTTACAGTTGTTTTATCTTCATTAACAAATACCATATCTGTTACATTTTTTTGTGTTTTTGCTATATTAAAATTTCCTGGCTTTTTCCCTACATTATAGTGATAATACGGTATTTCATCATCTAACTTTGGTCCACTCCATGATGCAAAATATCCAGAAGACATCAATTCATTCCCTCCAGCATAACTTTTTCTTTGCCAACCTATTCCATTAGAATCTTTTGTAGCCCACCATCTTAAATGTTCCTCTGAAAAATCACTTTCTGATTCTCCTGTACTTATTAAATGGTGTTCTTATAATAGTTTTCTTAAAGTTATTAGGCATTGATACAATGCCATCATTTACCCTTTACATCTCCTCTACAGCAGAAGCTGTCATTGGTGTATTTGACATTAACGCAGTCATTGTTAACGCTATTGCCAAAATATTTTTTATTCATTTGAATCCCCCTTCCTTCATTATTACTCTTTTTTACATTTTTGTATATATAAAACCACAAATTATTAGAATACATCCTTAATTAACTTAATAAATAAGTCAATTATCTTTAAATACTTATTAGAAAAATATCTTAAGAGATGTGCACTTGTAATTAAACATCTTTTTATAATTAAATTTTATCTTTAAGATATACTATTATTTTTTTACATAATCGAGTAGGAGGTAATCAATTATTTTGATTACCGACCTCTCACACCACCGTGCATACCGGTCTGGTACACGGCGGTTCCTTAAGTTTTAATGAATTTTAATATATTGACGCGTTAGGCTTTTCAAGCCTAAGTCAGT
>SVCL01000040.1 GCA_015058405.1 Clostridium sp. | reverse complement strand
TAAGCAGTTCATGGAAGAGATGAAGAAAAATAATACAGTAATATATGATGTGTTAAGAAACGGAAGAATAGAGGAAATACATGAGGATGTTTTACAAATGCTTTTAAAAACAGAATTTGATAAGTTGAGTATTAATTATGTTGTTATACGATATTTCTTTGGCTTATATGTTTTACATGGGATTTACAGATAGGTACTCAAAGAAGTTGTATAACATTAGTTATTTAATGTTGATATTCAGTCTGTTTTATATTATGGCAGAAGGTAATGTAATAAATAAGCCCTTAAGTTTTTCAGTGCTTATATGTTTAGCATTAATTATATGTGCATTTTTATTTGGAGGAATAGCTGGTGGGGATTTAAAAATGCTTATTTCACTTTTACCTTGTATAGTAACAGTTGGATGTGACACAGATTTAATAGTAAATTTCATTATATTTTTAATAATGGCATTTGGAATGGAAATAATATTTTGTTTAAGAAAGGGACTATATAAGAGAAAAGAGAGAGTTTCATTTGCTGAATATGCTGCAGCTGCTTATATGTTGCTTTTAGTATTTAATAAAATATGGGAGTGAGGAATTGATAGATCATGGGAAGATATATAGAATCTGATGAGCTGTTAAATGAAGAATACAGCCAATATATAAATGATAATACAAAAGAAATTATTGAAGAATTTAAAAAGTATGGAGGAATAGATGAAGATATATTAAAGCTTTTGCCACAGCTGCATTGTAAATCGTTAGGGCTCTCAGAAAAGCTGCTGCCACTTATACAAGGAGATGCAGATATATCATGGTATAAACTTATTTGGGAAATGCCTCATTTAACAAAGAAAAATATTGATATGTCATATAATCTATCTTACATTAATGAGATTGTCAGGGCCTTTGATAAAGGACTTGATGTAAATGTGGTTAAAGAAGCATTAACAGACTGCGAACTGCCAGTACATTTTTGCAAAAAGATAAACCTTCTTTTAAATATTTCTAGTGAGGAATTAGAAAAGGAGCAGATGGAATCCATAGAGAGTATTGAAACAGCTTTAAAAGGGCTTACAGATTCACATGAGGAAAATGTTAATTTAAATGGACAACTAGAAGTACTGTATCAGAAAAAACTTGCAGAGAAAAATGAGAGAATTAAAGAACTAAATGCAGAGATAAGTGAATTAAGAGTATTCAATTCAAAGCAGGGTGAGACTTCTAAGATGGAGATTATACTAAAAAATCTTACTCAGATGGTGGTTGATAGTCAAAGAGAAATATTTAAATTGAATAAGATAATTGAAAAAATATATGCAGAAATGGACAATGGAAATTTCAAGATATTTTTGACTGAGAAGTTTTCATCTATAGAAAGTAAAGTTGAAAAAATTGCTATAGATAATTCTGTAGTGCCAGAATTCATAGGTCTTGATGATGAGAATGATGATTTTAAAGGAAAAGATGAGATTAGTAGTAATGAATTTGAAGAAGCACCTAAAACAGATAAAAATCCTGAATTTGAAATTGATGATAGTAAAGAAACTATTAATTCTGAAGAAACCTCAGCTGATAAGTTTCAAGATGACATACCTTCTGACATTATGACAGAAAGTAATAATTATGTCTTTGAAGGAACTTCAAAGAATATAATCATAGCTTTTTTTGAGAATTTAAAAAAGAATTGTTTAATAAAGAAGTTTAACAAACTAAGCAAAAGTGGACAAGAACAAAAAATAAAAGCAATTTGTCTTGCTAATAAATATAAAGTTCCAATGATCCGTTATATTAATAATTCAATAAAAAATGGCACTTCTCTTGAATTTTTATATCAATTATTAATAGACAAGGAGCTTACATTGGATGAATTAAAGGCATTAGTTAGTGCAGAAACAGGTGAGATGGCATGAGTAAAACTTTAATAAAGAAAGATGTAAGAGACAGAATTGAGAAAATACTTAATGATGAATTTATAGAAGCAATATATGAATTAGATTTAGTTGAGACTGACAGATATTTGCTGCTATATCACATAATTTTTGATGTGGACACAGATCCAATGGAGTGTTTGAAAGAAAATAAGGAGAATTATATTCCTGCTTCTTTACCTTATTATAAGAATTTATCATTTCATATGAAGCGTTTGGCTCTCTTAATGGTATTTAAAACTTATGATTATAAATGTGACAACAAGTATATAAAAAAGTTATTGGTAATGTAGGAATTAAGAAAGAAGATAAAGATGGGTGGAGTATCAGGCGATGCAAATGATGTTATAACAATAGTTAATTTTGAAATTGAGGGGATGAAAATGGCCTTTAAGGTAATAGATGCTACAGCTCTTCAAATGATAAGAAACTTTTCAAAAATTATAAAATATTCAGCACAGACTGCTGCTGATAATAAAAAACTAAGTCGTTCTGGAAAGATGAATACAATTAAAAAAATAATAGAGTTAGATCCTAATATTTCATATGCACGTATTGAAAATAAGTATATGAATGTATTAGAAGCTTATGCAGATAAAATAGGATTGCCATATTTTCCGATTAAATCAATTGTTCCAGGAGAGAAAATTATTAATGTAGCATACCCTGGGAAAAAGGCTTCTAGTATGGCTTTCATTATTAAAGAGATAGAGAAAATGGCTATGGTTGATTCAATAGAGAAGGGTAAAGACAATGATGGAGCATTAAATATTGCTTCTGAAAATAATAGACTGGAAGCTCCAGAAGAGTGCATGCAGCTTGTTGGTGCAGGTGTACCTTCAGAGAAATTTGAAGAAGATTTTATTAAGACATTCCCTGATGCAAAAAATTTTGCAGAACATACAAAAGAAGAAAAGGTAAGTAAAGATATAGAAAAACAACTAGTAAAGGCATTTTCAGAAACAAAATTAAAGAAAGATTTAGAGAATAACAATAATATTGGATTAAAGTTTTCTAAAAATGATATAGTTAGAGATGCTTTTATAGTTAAAGATGGGGAGAATTTTATTCTTGTTAACGATCCAATAACAAAGTCATATATGGCTATAAATAGCAAAAGTATATTTAAGAATAAAGATGATTCTTTTATGGCTGTATTTAAGGAAGATGAAGTTATAGAAAGAGTTGATAGAAATAATAATGTCCTTTAAGCCTATGTATGGTAGAGAATATGGTGAGGCAGTTAAAAAATATAAAGACAAAATGGCAGAAAGGAGCCTGTAAATAATTTTGTGTATTCTTATCTTTTTCTTAGAAATAATCAAAATTATTGAATCTTATTTATTAAACAATTTTGTCTGAAATTGTAACAAAATTTTTGTTACCTATATTGTATATTATACCCAAAGTATGGCTATAATATACAATACGGCAAATATTTATTAGGACTTTTTGTTAAGATTTTCTTAACTATAGAGTCCTTTTATTATGCATTTTTTTCAAGAATAT